>JAVBPT010000026.1:0-16290 GCA_031549455.1 Eubacteriales bacterium | reverse complement strand
ACCACTTCAAGTGGGATAGCTGATAGCTTACAAGGTCAAGGTGCAATCGAACAGCAATAAATGTAGAAAAGTGTAAAAAAAGGGAAAATATTCTTGACAACGGTCGTAAAAGACGGTATAATGGAAGTATATATTTTATAGGAGGAATCAATGAAGAATAAAATTTTAAAAGGTTTAACAGCTTTCAATCTATTCATACTAACAGGTGGTGTACAAGCTTTTGGTCTATCAGTACCGGATGGCGAAGGACAAACAGAAGTTCAAACCATTGCAGATATGATTGTAAAATTTTCAAAGCCGATTGCGGCATTACTTATCTTCGGATCTGTTCTAATCATTGGATTTGAAATTATTATGAAAAGAAATAAAGCGGACGAAAGAACCGAATCCATGACATCTCTTATGTGGGTAGGAATCGGTGGGATTATTATTGCATTAGCAATAACAGTTGCAAACGTAATCATCAATGCTACTTTAAAAGGTTAATTAGATCAAATTACATATAACAAGCATTGGGTTAAATTTCCTAATGCTTTTTTTGTTTTTTCCGATAAATTATGTATATAATATAAACAATGAATTGGAGATTATGATGAAAAAGATTGTTCCCATCTTAATGGTGGTTTTAATGATTGGCCTTGCAGCTTACCGCATTGTTTTGGGATATGATGAGACCATCCTGGTGGAACCCATTGAAAATGAATATGTGGGAATCAATACAGCGGATGATATTATCCGGAACATCAGCTTTAAAGATATGTCAAGCACCCATTGGGCGAGAGAGCCGATTACAAGAGTAGGAGCGCTGGGTGCTCTAAAAGGGTTTGCTGGAAACTTTGAGCCCGGCCGAAATGTGACAAAAGCAGAGGCACTCGCGGTAATGATTCGACTTTTAGGAAGAGAAACCGACGCCATTAATCGCGGGGTACAGCTCGAGGGAGGAAGTACACAGGTATCTCCTGAGTTTTGGCAAATTGGGTATATTAGTCTGGCACGAGACCTTGGATTTATAACAGAGAGGGATTACCAAGATGCACTCTATCCGAAGCAGTCCGAGCTAACCAGCTCAAACTTTGTTTATCAAAGTGGCGTGAGTAGAGAACAGATTGCGGCTTGGATTGTGCATATGTTAAACACACTTGATCCGACTAGCTTTAACAAACTAGCCACCAATACCCGAATCTACTCTTACTCTGATTATGCAAACATTAGTCAGGATAAGCAGGATGCGGTGGAACTTGTAACCAATTATAACATTATGATTGGAACGGGAAGTAGGTTTGAACCCAAAAGGACCATTAC
The DNA here is from genome assembly GCA_031549455.1 of Eubacteriales bacterium. Lineage (GTDB taxonomy): Bacteria > Bacillota > Clostridia > Lachnospirales > JAKSVV01 > JAVBPT01. The sequence continues at coordinate 14,988 of JAVBPT010000026.1, read as the reverse complement.
AAGAGCCGAGCTTGCACAGCTGGTTAAAAATATTGATACCAACTATTACAACGTGATTGGGGTGATCAAAAAGGTGGGATATGTTGGAGAGATCGTGGACCAAACGGAGATCATAAATGATCGTGTGGTGACCAACCGATACTTTTATATCCGTAACCCAGATGGAAAGGTAGATCGAATCAGAGCTTATACGATTCGAAACAATCTGAAACAACTGGAAAGCTATGACATTCCGACGCATCGAAGCGGCGCCATTGGGGGATCTTCGCTGATTCGGAAAGGAGATGCGATTGAGTATCTCATCAACGCAGATAAGGAAACACTTTATATCAATTCAAACATTGGGCAGGAGGAGAAGATTGTCGCATCCATCTACTCACTGGATGAATTGGCAGACGGAAAGATTAGGGTAAAAAGAGAAAACGGAACTCTTTACCTGGGTACTTTAAGCACAGGGATCTACGATAAGGCTTCAAGTAGCCTATTGATTGATAACGTGTATATGCCCCTTAATAAGTTGCCGGTTTCAAACAAGTTTGTGTTTACTGTAAAAGGAAATGTGATTGTGAGCATTCAACCGATCGGGGATGAGGTGCTTATTCATGAACTGAAAGGGATTGTAAAATCGGTGGATCCCGGAACAAAAGCCATCCAGATTTACGATGCCAATAAGAACGTGATCTCAAAAAACTGGACCATGAATACGACGGTGGAGAAGAAAGAGTATTATGAGACCACCAACGATGTGGGCTACATTGATGAGGTATTTAAGGAGTACATGTATGACAAGATGGATGCCAGTGTGGAGGCAATTGAGCCAGGAGACATCATCTACCTTAGAATGGCAAGTGATGGAACCATCGACCGAATTAGCGCAGCCACAAACTACATTGTGAAATATGGAAGGGTAAAATATATTGAAAGCAGAGGCATCATGGGCGGAACCATTTCTCTAAAATATGAGAATGAGGCAGAAGAGATGCTGGATGTCTCGCCAGAGGTGTTTGTTGTAAAGGGAGGCAGGAAGATCGCCTTTAGTGATATTCTGATCGGAGACTGGGTCAAAATTCTCTATAATCGAGGAATCATCGCAGAAAATAATATTGTGGAATCTGTTAAGCAGATCAATGTCAGCGGAGTGGAAAATGAAATCACAAACATTTATCGTGGAGAACTTTTAAACATTGACCAATACCAAGGACAGATCACTTTTAAAAACACGCTTACCTATTCTCCAAGGGGCTTTGTGGATTATAAAAATGCAAAGACAATGAAGCTCTCAGATGATGCGGTGTTTTATAGCGAGAATAAAAGAATCTCCAAAGACTACATGAACAATTTCCTAAAGAACAATGGAACCGCTTACATCGCGGTGACAGAAAATATGGGGAGAGAAGAAATTGTAAAAATCACTTTCCGCTTTAGCAAAGAACAGGTTTTAAACCTTGATAATGTAAACTTTGCAAAAGGAAATGGGGAGATTCGGTTAATGCAAACAGATACCAGCGTACTTTCAGATGCGGGAACCATTGTGAGGAGATATGGTAGAATGGTGGATGAACAATCCATCTTCACGCCAGACTATGTCAAGATTGTGTTAAATGGAAGAGGGAGTGCTGCCATTGTGGACATCGTGGAAGAGATTGATAATAGTAGAATCGATCTTTACCGTGGAAGAATTAGAACAGTAGAAGAACGAACGGGCTTTACTGTCACCTCCTTTTCAAGGTTGGCTGGAATGGAGTGGAATTATATGCCACTGGAAAAGATGTTTACAATCGATTATAATACAAGAATCTACCAGAATGGAACGCGGGTTCCATATGATCAGTTCATCGATTATACCGAGACATCACAGATCGATAGGGTGTACACCATTGTGGCTCAAGGCGAGGAAGCGCTTATGCTAATCGATGGGACCTTCCCTACATTTGGCGTGACCGGAACGATTTACCAGGCAACGGGTACCGAGCTAAAATTAAATGAGGTGGTTTCCTACAACAAGACCACGAAATCATGGGAGGAGATCAGTAGGGTGGACAAGACCATGCCGATAACGATCTCTCCTACAGCGGTGATGATTAAAAATAGTAAAATTATTAAAGCCAATGAATTAAAAGTGGGTGACAAGGTAAGAGCCATTGGTACCGAAAATGGCTACACGGTAAAGCAAGAGGGCAGAAGTTATGTAGCGGATATACTGATTGTGGAATAAGGGCTGACAAACGGGCCCGTTCTGACTATAATAATATTAGATGTTATTACAGTCAGGAGAGTTTTATCTATATCAAAGGACATAGAAGAGATGAATAAGTTAAATGTGAATGAACCATTCCATTTGACTTATTTTTTTGTGCTCTTTTAGTAATATTTAAGACAGGCACCCAATATACTAGCAATAAAAAGGATTGTCTTATGGATATTATTGATTTTATCAATCATCATCAGGAAGAACTACTTGAAATCAGAATCAGAACAGGCAAAAAAATCATGATCTTAAATCTTATAGCTGGGGAGATTGTTGAGGAAAAGATGGAAACGGTTGTAACAAAAGAGTACATCCTATCGGTCTTAAACAGGATGTTTAAAAGCTCGATCTATGCTTATGAACAGGAACTCAGAAATGGTTATTTCACCATAAAAGGTGGACATAGAGTGGGCATCTCCGGAGAGGCAATCATAGAAGAGGGGAGGGTAAAAAACTTCCGAAACATCAGCTCAATGAATATCCGGATTGCACATGAGGTAAAAGGATGTAGCAACGAAATTTTGCCAAGACTTTTAAACGCAGAGCATCGATTAGAAAACACACTAATTCTTTCTCTTCCAATGTGTGGAAAAACGACCTTCCTTAGAGACCTCGCAAGAAACTTAAGCTATGGCGTGGAGGGAGTGATTCCAAGCATGAATGTTGGCATTGTGGATGAGCGTGGAGAAATCGCTGCTTCCTTCGATGGAAGCATTGGAGTTGATCTGGGAGATAAGGTAGACGTGATGACGAGTGTTTCAAAATGTGAGGCGGTAAATATGTTGGTACGTAGCATGAACCCGGATGTGATTATTATGGATGAGATTGGTCTTGAGGATGATATCGTGACCATCAAGAATCTGGTGAGTTCGGGCGTCAAATTTATCTGTTCCATTCATGCAGACACACTAGATGCAGCAAAGAACAGAGTGGGGGAACTGATTACAGATAAGATGTTCAAACGAATTGTGGAGCTCTCAAAGGACAAAACGTTCTCGGTGCGTTCTGTATTTGACAATATTTAATGGAGGAAATATGATTTTTAAAATAGCAGGTATACTAATCTTTATTCTGATTATCGCCAAGTTTTTTATGGGAAGAAGAGAACGAAATAGGACGCATTTAGAGGCAGTGGGAGCCCTCAAAAGCATGATGAGTTACCTCATATCGGAGTATGGATACAGCATGAATACGATGGATACAATCTTTCGGAATCTTCATAAGATGATGAAGAAGGATCATCCTTTGGAGGAGAGTATCAAGCGGGTTTGGGAGCGGTTAGAACGTGCAAAAGAGAGCATTGACCTCATTTGGGATGAGGAGGTTTCGGAGATCATTTGGATCTGTAAGCTGGAAGGTGTCATTGAGCAGAGGATAAGAGGACTTGCTGGGATCTTCGGATATCTCGATAAACAGGTTCAGATAAAAGCATTCAGGGAGCTTGAAAGGGAATTAATTGATTGGCTTGAGGAATTAAATCTAAAGTATCAAAATGAAAAGAGTTTACTGGTAAAGTTGCAGGTTGTAGCAAGTCTGCTAGTGGTTATTTTATGTTTCTAGGGAGGAACGATGGATATTAGTATTATATTTAGAATTGCAGCGGTTGGAATATTGGTTTCGGTGATTACACAACTTCTGAGCAAATCGGGTAGAGATGAACAATCCATGCTTGTTACACTTGCAGGTTTGATTGTTGTGCTGTCTTGGGTGATCACCTATATCAGCGATTTGTTTAACACGATACAAAGGTTGTTTAATCTATAATGGATATCGCAAAGATTATCATTGTGGCTTTTTGTGCCCTCAGTCTTATTTTTACAGTTGGAAGTGTGAACAAGGAAATAGGACTGTTTATCCGAATCATGGCGGGAATCATGATCTTCTATCTTATCGTGACAAAGCTCTCAGCCGTCATTCAAATTTTCTCAAGCTTGATGTCTCGGACAACCATTCAGGATGAATATTTTATCATTATCTTAAAGATTGTTGGGATCTCCTACCTCACAGAATTTTCGGCTGAGATTTGCAAGGACGCGGGGGAAGGCGGAATGTCATCCAACATTCAGTTGGCGGGAAAGGTGCTCATTACATTTACAGCAATGCCAATTCTGCTTGCAGTCATTCAGGAGATTATGCAGATCATTCAGTAAAGGAAGTGGTTTTATAAAAATTTCAATCGTTACATGGATATGGATCATTTTGCTTTCTAGCACCTGCTTTTCAAGCTCATTTGAGATCGGACCCATTATTGATCGGGAAATGGAAATGCTCGATCTAGAGGAGCTGGAAGCTAAGATGACCGATATAATGGGTTCTAAATTCAATATGATGGAGGAGATTAAAGATCTGGCGCTCAGCAAAAAGTCCTATCATTTATGGGATATTTTAAAGATTGGCATACAAGCACTTCTAAATGAGGTGAAGACCAACATCGGGTTGGTTGGTAAATTGGTTTTGTTGAGCATCTTTGCCGCCATTCTAAAAAATTTGGTGGATGCATTTAGCAATAAAGGGGTGGGGGAGGTTGCATTCTATATCATTTACATCGTTCTAATTGGCGTCGCGTTTGCAAGTGTGAGAACCGTGACGGGACTTGCACAGGGGTTATTAGAAGATTCCAACGATCTTTTCAAACTGAGCATTCCGGTGATCACCAGTCTGATCTTTCTATCAGGGCATGTGACCACCGCATCAATGTTTGAACCCATCTCCTTCTCAGTGTTATATGTGATCTCTATTTTTATCTCCAAAGTTCTGATCCCAGTGATTATTGTCCTGGCTAATCTTGTAATTGTAAATTACATCTCTTCAAAAGAGACACTAAATGAGTTGATCTCTACAATTAAAAAGGGAATTCAGTTTTGTCTGAAGGTGATTATGAGTGTAAGTTTTGGACTAGCTGGTGTGACCAGGCTCACGAGCTCCGTGTTAGATGGAACAATTAAAAAGGCCACGGAGGGCGTGATTAGCAGTGTGGTACCAGTGATCGGAGATGCCATCGGAAGTGCCACAAATGTGCTGATTGGTTGTTCGGTGTTACTCAAAAATACGTTGGGCATTGTGATCATTATTACCATCCTCACAATGGCGCTACTTCCCATTATAAAAATCGTAAGCCTTTCGCTAATCTATAAAGTGGCTGCAATTGTTTCAGAACCGATTGCAGATCCCAGGATTAAAAAGTGTTTGTCTGAGATTGCCGAGATCTGTAATTTTATTCTGGTATCTGTTTTTATGATTGAGGCAATCTTTATGATTACCATCACTATGATCTTGGGATAGATGTCCACTTTATTAGATAAAACAATTGAAAAAAATAAAATAATAATTATACTAGGTTTATAGCAAAACTTTGTTTACCATCATAAAATGAGTTATGATGTGTAGTAATTGGAGAGAGTATGATCGTCGTACAAAAATTTGGTGGAACTTCTGTTAAAAATGAAGAATCACGTAAAAAGGTAGTAGAAAGAATAGTGGAGTGCTTTAAAGAGGGAAACAAGGTGGCGGTGGTTGTCTCCGCCATGGGAAGATTGCCGGAGCCTTATGCCACAGACACACTATTAAATTTGGCCCTTCATATTGATCCACATGCCCCAAAAAGGGATTTGGACCTATTGGCATCCTGTGGAGAAACCATCTCAAGCGTTGTGATTTCCACAATGCTAAATAGCATGGGGATTTCAGCGATGGCCATCACAGGTTTTCAGGCGGGGATCATCACCGATGATGAGTTCACAAAAGCAAAGGTGTTGAAAGTGAATGCGGCCAGGATTAAAGACTTACTTGATCAGGGAATTATTCCAATCATCACCGGATTTCAAGGGATGACAGAAAACGGGGATATCAGCACACTCGGAAGGGGAGGAAGCGACACCACGGCAAGCATTATTGGGGAGGCCATCTCGGCGGATATCATCGAGATCTATACCGATGTAAATGGTGTCATGACCACGGATCCAAAGATCTGTAAAGAGGCCAGAACCATTTCTAACATGCAATATGATGAGCTTTTTCAAATGGCAGACTCTGGGGCCAATGTCATTCATAAGGATGCGGCATATATTGCGAAGAGGGCCAATATTAAATTGAAGATTAGGAACACCTTTACAAGCGAGCTTGGGACCTGTATTAGCAACGACTGTTCCAACACAGAGGATGCTGTCTTTACGGGGATTGCTCATTTGAAAGATCGTGTAAAAATGAATCTTTATTGTGGCGATATCGAAATGACAAAGGCATTTGATGAGATTGCGGAGAGTCATATTAGTCTGGATATGATTAATATTTCTTTAAATGAGGCTGTGTTTACAATCCATGCACAGAACTTAGAAAAAACGGAGGAGATTTTAAAAAAGCAAAAGATTCGATATGAAGTTTGTAATGATTGCAGTAAGGTAACCGTACTCGGAAGGATGACGGGAGTGCCGGGTGTAATGAACACCATTTTAAAGTCTCTTGCAAGCAAAAAGATTGAGGTTTTGCAGACAGTGGACTCTCTTGTGAGTATTTCTGTTTTAATTAAAACAGAAAATATTCATGAAGCGATTTCAACACTCCATGAAGAATTGAAATTGGGTTAAATAATTTTAAAAAGTAGTTGTAAATTATTTTTTATCGGTTATCATAAAAATATAAAAAAAATTGTCTAAAAATGGTGAATCATGAAATCAAAAAATCGAAGTGAGTTTCTATATCATTTGACCTTGATTACCCAGCTTGGAATCGTTATGACCATTACTATGCTAACAAGCGTATTTTTGGGTCTGGTTCTGGATAACCTATTTAAAACGGGAACGATTTTGACAATTATTTTTTCGGTTATTGGTGGGGGAGCGATGCTTCGAAATATGTATGTTTTTACAATGAAGAAGATAAGCAAGTAAGGTGTAGGAATGTTAAAAAAATTGATAAGAAATATCATTATATGCAATATTATTTTCATCTTGATCGCCTTTTTGGTTAGCGCTTTTTACCCATTTGATGTCGTCTATTTTGCACTTGGCATTCTGACTGGCACCATTTTTACGATTGCTAAACTGATTTTAATGAACAGAAGCATTACAAGGACAGTTGAAATGAAAAAAAATCTTGCGGGAATTACTACATTTATAAATTATTTGGTACGATATCTCTTAACAGGAGTGGCATTATACATGATGATCAAAATATCATTTACATTATTTTGGGCATCTGTGCTAAGCATGATATTTGCAACCAAAATAGGGATATACACGGTAAAGGGGAATGTGTTAGATGGAAATCGTGAAGGAGTTTAACGTTTTTGGGAAAACAATTCAATTAGAAAAGTCAGCTGAGAGTGAACTTGGGATTGAAAATACAACACTGTTTTATGTGAATCTCTTTGGGAGAGAGGTTGGGATAACAGAAACAATAAGGAACACTTGGATTATCATGGGTTTTCTTATTTTTCTTGCTATTTTGGTAAGGGTATCCATTCATAAATTTTCAGAGATCCCAAAAGGGATGCAAAATTTTGCGGAATCGGTTGTTGAGATGTTTACAAACTTTTTGAAGTCTACAATGGGAGAACATAATGTTGGGTTTACACCTTATTTTATGGGATTGTTTATGTTTCTACTTTGCGCAAACCTGATGGGGCTCTTTGGATTCAGACCGCCCACGGCGGATATTGCCACAACCTTTGCGCTGGCGATGATTACGTTTACGATGATTCATGGCTTTGGAATTGCAAAAAAAGGAATTAAAACATATATAAAAGGGTATTTTGAACCCGTACCATTCTTATTTCCAATCAATCTAATTGGGGAACTGGCTGTTCCAATATCGCTCAGTTTTCGTCTTTTTGGAAATATATTGGGTGGATCCATCATCATGGCTTTGTACTATTCTATACCATATTTCTTTGTTAAAATAGGAATCCCAGCAGTGCTTCATATATACTTCGATGTCTTTGCGGGGGTACTACAATCATTTATATTCGTCATGCTCAGTATGGTGTTTATATCAAACGCTATACCGGCACCAGAAGAAAATGAATAGTCTATAAAAATTTAGGAGGAAAACATGAATGAATTAGTATTGGCACAAATTTCAGGACTTGCACAAATCTTGGCATTTTCGGCATTAGGAGCTGGATGTGGAATGATCGCTGGACTAGGGCCTGGAGTTGGGCAAGGTATTGCAGCAGGAAAAGGAGCAGAAGCAGTAGGAAGGCAACCAGAAGCAAAAGGAGATATTATTCCGACCATGTTACTTGGACAAGCGGTTGCAGAAACAACAGGGATCTATTCACTTGTTATTGCAATTATTTTGATCTTTGCAAATCCACTTGTAAATTTATTCTTAAAACTTGTTGCAACATTACAATAGTGTATACTTTTTAGAAAGGGGTGTATAGGTTTGGGCGATGGAAAAATTTTAACCTTAAACTTGGACTTACTATATGAACTTGGATTTCAGCTTTTAAATACACTAATCTTAATCTTCATTTTGTCTAAGCTTTTATATAAACCGGTAAAAAAGTTTATGGATGGGCGTGCAAAGAGGATAGAAGAAAATTTGAGATTGGCAAGCGAAGCGAAAGAAGAGAGTAGAAAGTTAAGACAAGATTATGAAACCAAACTTGCGGAGATTAAGAAAGAGGGAGATCAAATTCTAGAACGTGCACACAAAAAAGCACTTGAGAGTGAGATCCAAATCGTGAGGGAAGCAAGAGAGGAATCAGAGGTTATAAAAAAACGAACACATGAAGATATTGAAAAGACAAAGGAAAGTGTCAAGGAAGAAATCAGGAAAGAGATTTTGGAGATTAGCACCATGATGGCAAGAAAAATTGTCAAGGAGACACTGGACGAAGAACGAAAGAAACAAATTTTAGAGGAAACGATTAAAGAGATGGAGGAACTCAAATGGTTAGCATAATTTCAACGAAGTATGCGGATGCTTTATACAAGATTGCGATAGAGCGGGAGCTACTTGATGAGTACAAAAATGAGGTCATACAACTTGTGGCTATTTTTGAGAAGGAAAAAGAGCTTATGCAAGTTCTTTTGCATCCAGAGGTTCCAATTAATTGCAAAGTTGAAATTATAAAAGACCTATTTGACAACAAAATCTCTAAAGAAATTGTGGCTCTAATGATGATTATGATACAAAAAAATAGACAGACATACATTGTAGATGTATTTAGAGAATTCATAGAAAAGGTAGAAAAATATTATCATATTGGAAATGCTGTGATTACGGTTGGCGATGTTGTGAGCGAGGAGTATATTAAACGTATACAGGATGTGGTTGAAAATAAAATAGGCCGAAAGATCAAAATTACAACAAAACAGGATGAGCGAATTATAGCAGGATTCAAAATTAAAATCGATGACATTGTGATTGATAGAAGTGTCGAAAATAAAATAAAAAATATTGAAAAAGCTATAAGTTAGGAGGGTGTATGAACCTAAAGCCTGAGGAAATTGGGAAGATCATTAAAAAGCAAATAGAAGAATACAGGGATAAGATAGAAAAGGTTGAAGTAGGTACGGTTCTTAGTGTTGGAGATGGGATTGCACGTGTTTATGGTTTGAATCATGCAATGAGTGGGGAACTTTTAGAATTTCCAAACAATCTGTATGGTATAGCCTTAAACCTAGAAGAAAATAATATAGGGGTTGTTTTACTTGGTAGCAATGCAGACTTGAAAGAAGGAGCAGAGGTAAAGGCAACGGGTCGAATTGTTTCCGTTCCTGTTGGCGATGCTTTGCTTGGGAGAGTTGTAAACGCAATCGGTGAACCACTTGACGGAAAAGGTCCGATTACAAGCGATCATTATAGAGAAGTAGAACGTGTGGCTCCCGGAGTAATCGAAAGAAAGACAGTGGATACGCCTCTTCAGACAGGAATTAAGGCGATTGATGCCATGGTTCCAATTGGTAGAGGACAAAGAGAATTGATTATCGGAGACAGGCAAACCGGTAAAACAGCAATTGCGCTGGATACCATCATTAACCAAAAAGGTCAGAATGTGATGTGTGTTTATGTTGCGATCGGGCAAAAATCATCCAGTGTGGCTAAAATTGTGGACACATTGGAGAAATATGATGCCATGAGCTATACCACAATTGTGGTAGCGACAGCATCAGATCTTGCACCACTTCAATATCTAGCGCCTTATGCAGGGTGCGCAATGGCCGAAGAATGGATGGAAAACGGAAAAGATGTATTAATTATATACGATGACTTATCAAAGCATGCAGTGGCTTATCGTGCAATGAGCCTATTATTAAAGAGACCGCCTGGACGTGAAGCCTTCCCGGGGGATGTGTTTTATTTACACTCAAGGCTGCTTGAAAGAGCGGCTAGGCTTTCAGATGAAAGAGGAGGCGGATCGATTACCGCATTGCCGATTATCGAAACACAAGCAGGGGATATCTCGGCGTATATTCCGACCAACGTGATCTCCATAACAGATGGTCAAATTTTCTTAGAATCGCAGCTTTTTAATTCAGGAATCAGACCAGCAATCAACGCAGGTTTCTCAGTATCTAGAGTTGGAGGAGCAGCACAAATTCCGGCGATGAAAAAAATTGCCGGACCAATTCGAATTGAGCTTGCTCAATATAGAGAACTTGCAGCTTTCGCCCAATTTGGTTCGGATCTTGATAAAGATACCATTGACCGTCTTGAGCATGGAAAGAGAATTGTAGAGATTCTAAAACAACCACAATATTTACCGGTGAAAGTAGAAGAACAAGTGGTGGTTTTATATATCGCAACCAATCGATATTTGGAAGATGTAGAGGTAAAAACAATCAGCAATTTTGAAAAAGAATTTCTAGAATTTATGAGGACACATTACGCGGATGTTTTGGCCAGAATAAGAGAAGAAAAAGAATTAAAAGAGGATATCAAAGTGGATATCGAGAAAGCAATACAAGAATTTAAAAAAGGTAGGTAGGGTATGCCTAGTATTCGAGATTTAAAAGCGAGAATAGGAAGTGTCAAAAGTACGAAACAGATTACAAAAGCGATGAAACTGGTTGCGTCTTCCAAGGTGCAAAAAGCCAAATCAATGGTGGAATCAAATCGGAAATATTTTAAAAATTTAAAAGAGGCAATCATTGAGGTGTTGAGTGATGATGATCCGGTTATGAGCAACTATTTTAAAAAAGTTGCAAAGGATGATCGGAGACTTTATATTATTGTGAGCTCCGATAAAGGACTCTGTGGTGGCTATAACATTAATAACTTTAAGGAGTTAATGAGTCATCTGGATTCAAGCAAAGACAATCGGTTTATTATCTCGGGTAAAAAAGCAAGAGAGTTCTTGAAAAGAAAAGGCTATGCCGCTCTACATGAACTAAGGGGCATATCGGAGGATCCACTTTATCAAGATGCAGCTACGATTGGAAAAATCGCCAATGAGATGTTATTAAAAGATGAGATCGATGAAATTTACATCATTTATTCTAAATTTATTAGTATTCTAACACAGGAGGCGACCTGTTATAAAGTATTCCCGCTGGACATTCATGTAAGTGAGGAAGAAAAAAAGAAAAGTAGGGCATTAACCCTATTTGAACCAGATAAGAAGGAAGTGTTGGATTATATCATACCAAAATATATCAATAGCATTATTTACGGAGCTCTGTTAGAAGGAGCAGCAGGACAAGAAAGTGCAAGAATGACGGCGATGGACAATGCATCCAATAATGCAGATGAAATTGTGGATGACTTAACGCTTATCTACAACCGGGAGAGACAAGCAGGAATTACAAAAGAAATATCAGAAATTGTTGGTGGTGCGAATGCACTGAACGCGTAGTTGGAGGGTGAAATGAATAATGGTAAAATCGTACAAATAATTGGACCAGTTGTAGATGTGAAGTTTGAATCAGGAGATATGCCAAATCTATTCAATGCGGTGAATATCAAAAAAGAGGATGGGACAAACCTCGTTCTTGAGGTTGCACAACATTTGGGAGACAACGTTGTAAGATGTATTTCGATGTCTTCTACGGATGGTTTAAGAAGAGGAATTGAGGCTTTTGATACAGGTGAGCCAATTAAAGTTCCAGTGGGCGAAAAAACACTGGGAAGACTTTTTAATGTGACAGGGGAGACAATCGACCGTGCTGGAGCATTTGAATGTGATGAATATTGGCCAATACATAGGCCATCTCCAGAGTTTTCTGAACAGTCCACACAGACCGAAATTCTAGAAACCGGGATTAAAGTAATCGACTTGATGTGTCCGTATTCAAAAGGTGGGAAGATAGGACTGTTTGGCGGGGCTGGAGTAGGAAAGACGGTTATTATTATGGAACTCATCCGAAACATCGCGACAGAGCATGGAGGATATTCTGTGTTTTCTGGAGTAGGGGAAAGAACCAGAGAAGGAAATGATCTTTATTATGATATGAAGGGTTCGGGCGTTATTAACAAAACAGCACTGGTATTTGGACAAATGAATGAGCCGCCAGGAGCCAGAATGAGAATCGGTCTTACCGGACTTACCATGGCGGAGTATTTTAGAGACAAAGGCGGGAAAGACGTTCTCCTATTTATCGATAATATTTTCAGATTCGTGCAAGCGGGTTCCGAGGTTTCGGCACTGCTTGGGCGGATGCCGAGTGCGGTTGGATATCAACCGACACTTGCTAATGAGGTAGGATCTTTACAGGAGCGTATTACCTCCACCAAAAACGGATCGATCACTTCCGTACAAGCCATCTATGTGCCGGCGGATGACCTGACCGATCCAGCGCCAGCAACCACGTTTGCTCACTTAGATGCCACCACGGTTTTGAGTAGGAAACTGGTTGAAATCGGGATTTATCCTGCTGTGGATCCACTTGAATCCACTTCTCGAATCCTTTCACCAGATGTGTTAGGGGAAGAGCATTATGACACAGCAAGAAGAGTACAGATGATCTTACAACGTTATAAGGACCTTCAAGATACGATTGCGATCTTGGGGATGGATGAGTTATCAGAAGAGGATAAAATTATTGTAAACCGTGCAAGAAAAATTCAAAGATTTTTATCCCAACCATTCCATGTTGCAGAACAATTTATTTCAATTCCAGGTAAGTATGTGCCTCTAAAAGAAACCATAAAAGGTTTCCGAGAAATATTGGATGGAAAATATGACGACCTTCCGGAACAAGCTTTCTTGATGGTTGGAACAATAGAAGAAGCAGTTGAAAAAGCAAAAGCGCTTTAGGAGAATGCGATGAGTGATAAAAAAATGAAGTTAAATATCTCAACTCCAAACAAGGACTTTTTTAGTGATGATGTGGACATGGTTATTGTGAAAACAACATCCGGAGATCTTGGCATTTTGCCAAGTCATGTTCCACTGGTAACGGTTCTTGACATTGGTGTTGTGACAATTAAGAAGAAGGGCGAAGAGAAAAAGGCAACCCTCAATATGGGCTTTTTGCAAGTGGCCAACAATCAGGTCCAAATTCTAACGGATAGCGCAGAGTGGCCTGATGAGATCAACCTGGAAAGAGCGAGGGAAGCAAAGAGAAGAGCAGAAGAAAGATTAAACAGCAAAGATGAAGTAGATGTTATACGGGCAGAGCTTGCGCTAAGGAGAGCCATCAACCGTATCAGTTTTAAAGAAAGAGTATAAAAGCTAAGAAAAAATTCTTAGTTTTTTTATTCCAAAGAGGTTACAGGAGGTTCAAGTGTCGGATCAAAGTAAGGTTTTAAACAACCAATGCAGAAGGCTTTATTATCGTATTCTGAGAAGAGAAAGGCCGTAAGGTCTTCCGGGTTTTCTATCCCCAATACTTCTGGGTTTGTAAGCTCAAAATAATCATAAAATTCATAGAGGGCTTCAACCAAATTTTCGAATCCTCCCGTTTTGTGCTGCATTGAACATTGCCTAAGAATGTATAGAAACTCAAAATCTTCAAGGAGCTTTGCGGCAATCGAAAGCTCTTTATGTTCTTCATATAGATCGGCATATTGTTCAGCTAAACAATCTGAGATGCAAACGGGGCAAATATTTTCTTCAAACATGGATTCGATAAAATGGGTACAATCTTTTGAGTCTTTGCATTCAACACCAAATTCGGATGATACAATCTCTTCGAGAGATGCTAATACATCCGATTCTGGAACATATTTGGTCAGGCTATTTATGAGGGAGAAAAAATGATCCCCTTCTTGAAAGCTAAGAAAATCGCTAAAAAAGTCCATTAGACAGGTAGGGCATAGATCCGGATTTTCATTGTAGGTGTTCCAGACTAAATCTTTTATCTCATCCATATCAGATAAGCAAAGAAGTGCATCGCTGACCTCGGCTAGCTTAAAGTCTTCTATAAAATAGAAAGCCAAAATGTCCCGAATCGTTTGAACGGGGACATCAGCTTGTTCAATGACCCATATCGCATTATAGATTGACTGTTTAGTCAGTTGCTCATAGAGATAGGAGAGTTCGACGTGGTCTTTAAAAAGGTCAGAAAGGCTATTTTTAAGATAGTATGCAACACAGGGAGGGCAATAGTTTTTTGACCAGTTTTCAAAATCTGAGATGGAGTGGATTTTTACATTTTCGCCAAAAGAATGGGTATTTGCAATTTCAGAAAGATTTTTTATGTATAGATCCGCTTGGAGGCTCTCTCCTGTTTTTTGCAGAAGCGTTTTAAAGAGTGCAGGCGTGGTAAAAGATTGGGCATTTTGTTCTCTTGAGAATTTGAGTAGAATAAAATGAAACAATGCACTCATATCAATGTAGTAAGAAGATGGAG
>JAVBPT010000010.1:0-10488 GCA_031549455.1 Eubacteriales bacterium | reverse complement strand
GTATGTATTGACCAAGAGGGAATTGTGCCTGATGTGAATGTGGAATTGCCAGAGGAATTGAAAAATGAATTAAGCCTAAAAGAAGAGGATGATGTTCAGCTATTAAAAGCGGTTGAGATATTAAATACCAAGTAGGTTGTTTTGGAGCCGTTGAAGATTTTAGAAAATCTAATCATTCATCTATTTAAATCATATACGAGTGTATATTTTATCTGTATACTCGTATTTTATTTGTACATTTATAGTTATTTATTTAAAAAGAGTCAGAATATAGTGGGTGCGCTCCTTACCTCTTTTGGGGTTGGATTTGTGATCAGCTTTTTATCCACTCTCTTAAGTATGTATTTTTATGTAGACTATAAAGTGCTTTGGATTGTTCCAATCCTTTTGATTTTAAACAAGGTTGATAAGAAATATGTGTGTTTATCCTACTCCGGAGCCATCTTAATTTTTTTCTCCTACCTATTTCCTGGGTATTTGTATATCGATACAAGAGGGTTAATTGGCATGGTTGGCATTTTGCATCTAGCGGAGGCCGTGCTTGTCCTAACCGTAAACGCCAAAAACAAAGCATCTGACTATGAGTTGCTTGGGCTCTGGCCACTTAGTCTGTCCTATCTATTTGTAACCAATATGAGGCTTAAAGAAATATTGGACGAAAATATCCATACGGTGCTATTGTTATCCCAGAATGCAAGTTTATATGGGATTCTATTTTCGGTTGTCTACTTTTTCGTTTTTTATAATATCTATTTTTTAAACGAAAAGAAGATCGGGAAAAGGGTTATGCGAACAAGCGGGGAACTTTTCATCTATGCGCTTACCCTGATCTTTATTTATGTAGTCTCATATCGATTAAAGTATATGCTATACATCGGAGCAGTCCTTATGCCGGTTCTGCATGAAATACTTATTTTAATTGAAGAAAAATGTCATTATGAATAGACTTATTTTAAAAAATGTATATAATGCTCAATATATATGAGGGTATAGAAATGACATTGGGAGCTTACATTGGGATCAAACTGATCCCATTTACAATTTCAATTTTAAGTAAACTGATTTCAAACGCCTTTATTTTAAAAGAGATTTTTTTGGTTTTTAAAAGAAAGGTCGGTTTCAGAGATTTTTTTATAGGCAATCTGATTATTTCAGTTACCTGTTTGTTGCCTCTTTTTATGGTCAAATATTTATTTGCCTATCCTCAGGCCCTGAGTTCAGCAACTAATAGCTTCCTTTTATTTGCCAACCCGTTAAATCTGTTTCTCTATTATCTAGTCTTTAAAAGTATTTTTAAAATCCCGGATAAAATCACCCTGATTGCGCTTGAGTGGACGATTGTTCTCCAATACCTCTCCATCATTCTATTTATGATATTTAGAAATGTTTGGACCGGAATCCTAGAGAGAGATGTTCGAAGATTACATATGAGTGATTCGGATCTCCTGGCTATGATTAGTGTCAATCTGGTTGCTTTTTTGGTTTGGTTCATTCTAAAAAAGATCATTAGCCGTTTTAAATTTTTTCTAGAATTACCCTATGATTATCCAGAGGGCGATATCAAAAGAGAAATACTCAACTCGTTTATCTCTGTCTTAACCATTTACGTGATATTGGTTTCGGTTGGTTTGCTAGCGATTAGTGAATATCGGATCAGCATGAAGGTAGATAAGGTCATTCTTTTTGGACTTTTGTTTCTAATGTTCTCTTATCGACTGCTTGACCAGTTTTGGAAGCAGCGAATACGGATTATGGAATGGCAAACAAAAACTACAAATGCCTATGTTGGCTCTCTTATACAGGCCGCTAATGATTTTAGAGGAATCAAACATGACTTCTATAATATCCTACAAACGTATGATGGGTATCTTGCCACTGATGACATAAAAGGGATGAAGGAATACCATAAAAGGCTTGTGCAGATAACCAAAAAAGTGGGATCCACGCTTGAGATTACAGAGGCATTTTCTGCTCGAAAAGCGGTCTATAGTCTCTTTGATATCAAGGCGGATCGAGCGGAAAATCTTGGTGTGCAGTTTCAAACTAGGCAAGTGGAATTGTTGTGTGATGTGGATATGAATGATTTGGACTTATGTCGGATTTTATCTAATCTATTAGACAATGCGATTGAGGCCGCGATGGGCTCAAAGGAAAGAAGGATGCAACTCTCTTGCAAAAAAGAATCGGATTCATATATAATGGTGGAAGTTGAAAACTCCACATTTGAAGAGGTTAATGTACATCAAGTCTTACAGAGTGGGTTTACCACAAAAGAAAAGCATAGCGGTCAGGGACTCTATATTGTATATCAGATTATAAATACCTATCCAGAGTGCTCTATCCGTATTGAGCATCAAAATCAATCCTTTTCTGTTGTGATCACTTTTCCTTGCAAAGAGGTTTGAATGTATGGTGCCTAAATTTTAGGGGAATATTTTATCACACTTACCCCTTATCCTAATATACTATAAAAAAGGGTATTAGGGTATTTTTATGTCAACAAATTGTATGGGGCCAAATAGAGTTACATATCGAGCATATGTAAATTTCTTATATAAAAATTTAAATCATGTCATTATTGATGTTCGTACGGAGGAAGATTATAAATATAAGAGGATTGTAGGAAGTGTCTGGATACCGATCTATGATATGATGAGAGAGGCAGAGCGACTTTATGCTAAAGACATGATCATTTTCTTATATTGTGAGACAGGAGCAAAAAGTAAAGTGGCCTCCACTTTGCTTGTATCAATGGGATATACACAGGTGTATGATCTTGGGGCAATTCAGAACTGGAGAGGGGAGTTTGAAAGAATCTAGGACTTGTAATTAATGCTTAAATCGTGTATAATTCTTTTTATCATGAGAGGAGAAAAGGATGAATCAACCATTTAAGCTTGTTTCAAAGTATCAGCCTGCTGGGGACCAAGAGGCGGCTATTAAACATCTCACAAAAGGGATTGAAGAAGGAGATGAGGCACAGGTCCTACTAGGAGTAACTGGGTCTGGGAAGACTTTCACCATCGCCAACGTGATCCAGAACGTCAATAAACCGACTCTTGTTATCGCTCATAATAAGACACTAGCGGCTCAGTTGTATAGCGAGTTCAAAGAGTTTTTTCCGGAGAATCATGTGGAATACTTTGTAAGTTATTACGATTACTATCAACCGGAAGCCTATGTGCCAAGTACGGATACGTATATTGAAAAAGATGCTGCGATTAATGATGAGATTGATAAATTACGACACTCTGCCACAGCCTCCATTTTGGAATGCAACGATACCATTATTGTGGCGAGCGTATCTTGCATTTATGGTCTTGGGGATCCGAGCGAATATAAGGAGTTGGTTGTGTCTTTAAGACCAGGAATGAAGATGGACCGGGATGAAATTTTAAAGGAGCTTGTGAGAATCCAGTATGATCGAAATGATCTGAACTTTATTCGGGGCACCTTTAGGGTTCGGGGGGATAGTGTAGAGGTATTCCCCATTTCGGAGGCGGAGAGGGCGATTCGAATCGAGCTCTTTGGAGATGAGATCGAAAAGATCTCAGAAATTGAGGTGCTAACTGGAAAGGTGATTGGAAGTAGGAATCATGTTTACATTTATCCGGCTTCACATTATGTTGTGTCGGATGAAAAGCTGAGTCTGGCCATTCGGAAAATAGAGGATGAATTGCAGGAGCGGCTAACAGAGTTAAAGAGGGAAGGAAAACTCGTGGAGGAACAACGACTTAGACAACGGGTGACCTTTGATATCGAGATGATGAGAGAAATGGGCTATTGTACAGGGATCGAAAATTACTCAAGGCATCTTGCCGGAAGAGCAGAGGGGGAAATTCCGGCTACCTTGATGGATTTCTTTCCGGAGGACTTCTTGCTTGTGATTGATGAATCCCACATGACGGTTCCACAAATCAGAGGGATGTACAATGGGGACCGTGCCAGAAAGACAACACTTGTGGACTTTGGCTTTCGCTTGCCTTCTGCTTTAGACAATAGACCACTAAACTTTAGAGAGTTTGCCAACAAAATCAATCAGGTGATATTCGTTTCGGCCACGCCTGCAGAGTATGAAAAAGAGGTTTCGGATCAGATTGTGGAGCAGATTATAAGACCGACCGGTCTGATTGATCCAGAGGTGGAGGTTAGAAAGACAGAGGGGCAGATTGATGACCTATTGTTTGAGATTCATCAAACAATCCAAAAACAAAAAAAGGTCTTTGTAACGACCCTCACCAAGAAGATGTCGGAGGACTTGACCGATTACCTTGATAAGGCCGGCATAAAAGTGAGATACCTTCACTCGGAGGTGGATACACTTGAGCGGGTTAAAATTATTAGAGACCTAAGAATGGGCAAGTTTGATGTTTTGGTTGGAATCAACCTATTAAGAGAAGGGCTTGATGTACCAGAGGTTTCTCTGGTTGCCATACTCGATGCGGATAAAGAAGGCTTTTTAAGAAGTGAGACCGCACTAATTCAGACCATTGGCCGTGCGGCGAGAAATGTGGATGGGAAGGTGATCATGTATGCAGATCGCATCACCGATTCCATGGACCGAGCAATCAAAGAGACGGAGCGTAGGAGGAAGATTCAGGCGGCGCATAATGAAAAGCATCATATTATACCAAAGTCGATTACAAAAGAGGTACGAGATCTAATCCAGGCAACAGTAATCACAGAAGAGGAAGAAAGCTTAGAAAAGCATAAAGATATTGCTAAGATGGATGAGGAAGAGTTGAAAAAACTCATTCAGGTTTATAAAAAAGAGATGCAGATGGCTGCAAAGTATATGGAGTTTGAAGAGGCGGCAACGTATCGGGATAAGATTATCGCAATAGAAGATAGATTAAAAAAGAGAAAGTAAAAAACCTTTCTCTATTTTATGGTTGGGAGTTCTATTGTGAATTTTACGCCGTCTCCAGTGTTTTGGGCGTAAACTTTGCCCCTAAAAAAGTGGACAATCTTTTTGGTGATGGCAAGCCCCAAACCAAAGTTTCCGGATTTTTCTTTGTAGAAATTATCAAAAATTCGTTCCACATTTTCTGGGGAAATGGAGCTGCCGTCATTTTCGATCTCAAGTATCGCCATCTCCTGGTCACATCTTACTGTAATCTGTATCGTAGACTTGGCATACCGCATCGCATTATCCAAGATGTTTTCAATTGCAACCGTAATCTTTTCAGTATTCCCCAAAATGTTGGCTTCCTCAATTGCAAGCTTCCATTTTATTTTTTTGCTTACTGGCTTAAAACGATCTACTGTATCTAAGACGAGTTCATGGAGAGGAATTGACACTTTTGAGGTTTGGTTGCCGAGAACATAGTCCAGTGTATTTAAATACAAAAGCTGCTTGATCTTTTTGCTCAGACTTTCTGCTTCCTCCTTAATAATTTGTGCAGTCTTTGGAAGTGTGTCTACATAAATTCCATCGATAATCGCATCCGCATGACTCATAATTACCATAACGGGTGTTTTGAGGTCATGAGAAATGCTTTGTAAAAACAACTTTTCCTCTTCATCTGCTCGTTTTAGTGCGGCCTGCATCTCATTCATAGAGTGCATTAATCTGCCGATTTCATCCTCCGTCTTCACTTTGATGGGTTCTTTCCAGTCTTTACTAGCCACACGTTTTGTAAATTCTTCGAGCTCTCTTAAAGGACTTGAGATATAACTTGCTACCAAGTTTGAAATCACAAAACCGATAATGATGAAGACACCTCCAATCGCAATCACGCGATAGATGAGGGTGTTGTCATAAAAGTTGGGCATATAGGAGACTAGATATTTTATATTTTCAGAGCCATCATGGATTTTGCTAATTATAAAGGTAAAGTCAATGCCATTATATTTTCTACTAAACACCTGTCTTGCGGGGCTATCATTTTTGTTAATGAAGTGATCCAGCAGTTCATCCAGATCCGCGTCGCTGATTCGAACAAAAGTACCACTATTTGAAGCGCTGATTCTACTGATGACACTACTGTCCTCATTGGCAGAATAGACCAGGTGGGAGACATCTTTTAGGTTTCTCATCTTCTCAAATAGGGCGAGTTCGCTATAGTTGTTGCTATGGATTAGGATATCGTGTACAGTGGACAGGTCTTGCTGTTTTGAGAGCTCGTCTAATACTCTAAATGTGGAGACATAGAATAAAGAGATGCTCAAAATAATGACCAGAATGATAAAAGTGAAGCTGGTCCATATCCTCATCATAACGGAACGGAATCGAAACATCTTTTTCATCTTGACACCAACTTATATCCGCATCCATATACCGTTTCAATATGAACGCTTTTCATTTTTTTTCTCAATCTTCTAATTGTGTCATCCACGATTCGATCGGAGGAGAAGTAATCATATCCCCACACCTTCTCAAGGATTTGTTCCCGTGAGAGAACACAGTTTTTGTGTAGTGCAAGATAGATGAGAAGCTCAAACTCATTGTTTGTAAGAGCAATCTCCTGCGTTGCCAAAAAGATACTACGCTGATTTTTATAAAGTTTATAATCGTTGATCTCAATAAATTCTTCCGCAATCTCCTCTTTGCCATAGGTTCTTTCAATTAGCTTGTTGACACGAATCACAAGTTCTCTTGGAAGAAAGGGTTTTGAGAGATAGTCGTCCGACCCGAGCTCAAGACCCACGACCCGATCCAGTTCCTCATTTTTAGCAGACATAAAGATGACGGGTGTGTTCTTATTATATTCTTTCACCTTTCGGATGATTTCGTATCCGTCGATATCTGGTAACATGATGTCTAGCACCCATAGGTCGGGTAGCTCTTTGATCTTGGCGATGGCGGAAGAGCCATCCAAAAAAGTGGTCACCTCGTATCCCTCTTTTTGTAAATATTTTTCTAATAAAATGTTTAGGCTTTTTTCATCTTCTACAAGATAGATTCGTTTTGCCACAAAATCACCTCTTTGCATTCATTATACATTGTTTGGCTTTGATTTTCAAGCAAGATCCTTAAGGTTCCTCATAATTTAGCTCAATTACGCTTCGTTCCTCTGAAATGTTTTTGGTGGGCTCAACGAGTGGAGAAGTCTTACGCGTTTTTGTGATGGGTAAAACCACCGTAAAACGTGCCCATTTTTTCTCAAGACTATCTACCAGAATCTTTCCTTTGTGTCCCTTCACAATCGTGTTTGCAATCGAAAGTCCAAGACCGGAACCCTCCTTGGTTTGTTTCACATTGTCTGCGCGATAGAATCGGTCAAAAATCCTCTTCATGTCACTCTTTTTAATACCAATCCCAGTATTATAGACAGAAAAATGAAGATTCTGACTTTCGCGCTTTAGGTTTATGACGATGTTGCCATCCGTATATTTGATTGCATTATCGATTAGGATGGTAATTAAATTTTTGATCTTTTCAGCATCACCATAGACCTGGAGGTCCTCCTCAATGTCTGTAGCACACTCAATGTTGTTTTCAAAGAATACTGCTTCCAGCGAAATCAGGTATTCCTTCACGATGTTACTAAAAGAGAGGATGGTAAATTCGTTTTTGGCAGACTCGGACCGGGTTAAGAAGAGTAGGTCACGAATCAGGTTTTCCATCTTAAAGGCCTCATTTTGAATGTATAATAACCATTTTTTTGTTTCTTCGTTTGCGTTTGCCAACATTAAAGAGACGTTTGTTTGAATAATCGCAACAGGTGTTTTTAGTTCATGGGATGCATCGCCAATGAATTCCTTTTGCTTACTGTAAGCATCTTCGATGGGCTTGATTGCCCGATCGGCGAAAGATCTACTAATGAGGTAAATAACAAGAAGCATTGGCAATGCGATCCACAAGAACAAAACAAGGAGATTTTGGGATATTTGCATATCCTTGGAGATATCTAGAAACACAATTCTTGTGTTGTCTACATTATTAAATATTTTATATTTCCAGTAGGTATTCTCTCGTTTGATGATACCAAGGTTCCTTTCTTCTTCTCCGACAAGGGAGAGGAGCGTTTCATAGAACCTGGAATCCTCGTTTAGATAGCTGTTTACAATAATAATGTTCTTCTCCGGATCTACATCCACTGAAAAAGCGGGGGTAAATCTGGAAAAGGACTCACCGGTCTCATCTGGGTTTGGGACGGTTTGTGAGGTGTGCGCATTGTATCCTTTATCAATTATATTAGTGGTGTTTTGGTCCATGCTATGGTAAGTGAAGAAGAACACACCACTAAAGAATAGAAGCATCAGACAGGAAACAGTGGTCATGAGGAGCAGAATAAATTTTCTCCGTAAATCTTTAAACACTTTCCTCACCCCACAAGATATCTTTTTCATTAGATACCAACTTATATCCTGTATCCCGGATCGATAAGATGTCCACATCCTTATCCAAGTAATTTAATTTCCTTTGTAAGAACTGAATATATGTATTCAGATTTGTAGAAGCGTCCAAACCGTGACTCGCCATGTACTCTTTCAGCTTTGTCTCTGGTAGTACCATGGTGTTGTTCTTAAAGAAGTATTCAAGAAGTTTGGATTCCTTTTCCGTGAGATTCATACTGGATGTCTGGGTGGAAATCTTATTGAGTAAAGGAGAGAAGGTGATGTTTCCATATTTCATCTCCTTGCTTTCGAAAGAAATCTCCCCCTTTCTTCTGGAAACTGCTCGAATTCTTGCAAGTAGTTCATCTGTGTTAAATGGCTTTGTGAGATAGTCATCTGCCCCGGCATCCAGTCCCTCGATGCGATCAGAGAGCTCGCTCCTTGCTGTCAGAATAATCGCATGGGTGCTATCTCCAGTTTTTCTAAGTTTCTTAAGCATCTGTACTCCGGAGATCTTTGGCAAATTTATATCGATGAGAAGAATATCATACTCTTTGGAGAGGGCCATCTTAAGACCCATAACACCATCATATGCCACCTCTACCTCGTTAAAGTTATTACCCAAAATTTCTGACAAGGCCTCAGAAAGTCTCATCTCATCCTCAACCAATAATATCTTCATATTGATACCCTCCAAAATTTCTAAATTGTTGTTTATACTTTTATACTATAGAACAAATATCTGTAAAATATCAAAACATTTTGTGAAAATTGTGTTAAATCTAAATAAAACTTTGAGAGAGAATTGACAAATACTGGTACAAATGATATATTCACTCTATAAATAATAAAAAAGGGGTGTAAAAAAATGATTCAAAAAAAAGAGTATACTGAAAAAGGAAACTTTGCAATGTCCAAAGACAGAGGGGCGATAAATAGAATAGTATGTGAGGAGATGGGGGAGGAGAGAGAGGAATCCTACTCATATCTGGGAACGGGCGTGAGGCTAGGGAGGTCGACAGAATGGAATCGCGACACAGATAGATGTACCTCATCCTATTGCGAAGGGCGGACGAATTGGGAGGCTTTTTGGGTTAAAAATCATGGTGAGGATCCATTAGAGGGGCTTAGGATTGCTTCTGCATTTATAGAAATCAAACAGGCATTTAAAGAAGCAGAAGAGATCGAAGGAACGAGTTTTGAGATTAGAACAGAAGAGACAAAAATAGAGTATGGGGGTAAACTTTTTTATATAAAAAATGTTCAAGAAGTGGTGGGGAGTAAAAAGGAAATATCGTATACCTTTGTTCCCGGGGAGATTACGGCTACAAAATCTATGAAACACAATCCGGAAACAGGAGAGTATGATACGGTGGTGGAGTACCTCTTGCAAATACATCAGAAACGATATGAGGCGGGAGTGAATTATATCTTTGAAGATGGACAAGCTGTTGGGCGGAATGTTCCGAATAATGCAAAGGAGTTGGAAGGATATAATGAGTTAATGACATGGGTTCAAGGTGAATATGATGAACAGGAGCGCCAATTTCAATTATTAGAAATGCAAGAGGAAATGGAGTAAAAAGATGATTAAGAGAACGGAAATTCGAGTGCAAAGAACGATAGGAATATTGAAGGATGGGAGAGTAGTGGATGGTGCCATCCGCGAAACCATTGGTCAGAAGTTGATAGAAACTTACATCTTGGAAGATGAAGGAATTAGGTTTTGTAAGATGGCGGATTATAATGAAGAAACGAAACAATATGATGCAGAGATCATCTATACCAAAGAACTTAAAAAAGGGGAAGAGGATTATCAGGTAGCAGATACGCTACTACTTGGTTCCATTGTCACCGTGAAAAGGTCTGGAGCCGCTATCAATTATGCTGGAGATGAATCGATGAAGGAAAAATACGATGCACTGAGTGCAATGATGCTTTCTAAATTTAGTCAGGTTAAGGAAGCGCTTGCTGAAGTGGGGCAACGGGGAGAAACGGTGATCAGTGAAACGAATAAAGAGATTCTTGAAGTGGAGTCTAGTGGAGAACGTTATATAAGAGAGACCATGGATATCATAGGCTTGGGAAAAAACACATCTTATATAGGACCGGATGGTCGAATATGTATGAAGAGTACCTGGTGTGATCTGAAATCAGGAAAATATAACCTCCCGAGAACATACGCCATTGGATTTCGAATAGATG
>JAVBPT010000038.1:0-21661 GCA_031549455.1 Eubacteriales bacterium | reverse complement strand
AATCTTGGAATTGTGGTAAATGAATACTTACAAACTTCTTCCCCGAATATTTATGCTGCCGGAGATTGCGCAGAAATAGATGGAAGGATTCTTGCCATTTGGTCCAATGCCTTAAAGACCGGAAGAACCGCCGGACTAAACATGCTGGGCATACAAACCCAACATCAAAAAGAGGTCCCCGGAATCTTCTTATCTGCCTTCGGCGCTTATATCTTTTCAGCTGGCATGATCACACCAAAGGAGGAAAAAAATCTGAAAGTGTTTTCTAAAAATGACGGAGAAAACAGAATGAAGTTGATCTTCCAGGATGAGGTTTTGATTGGTGGTTTGCTCATTAAAGATACATCAAAAAGCAGCCAGATTATAAAAGCAATCGAAGAGGAACTGCGATATGATAAAGTAGAAGAAACGTTTAAATAGAAAAAAGAGGTCTAGTGGAATGCAATCCATAGACCTCTTTTTTATTTCTAATAAGGTAACTCGTAACCTGAGCCGCTTCTTTCATAGTTATGTGTCTCTGAAGACTCTATAATATCCGCAATCGCCCAGTGATTTTTGATGTCTGAAAACTTAGATGAGCTTGTGGTATCCGCATATCGAAGCAAAATTCGATTGATCACGTAAACCACTTCTGCCCTTGTGGCCTTTTTGGAAGAGGTTGTATCCGGCATGCCCGAAAGCATGTTCATTCTGGATAGTCCCGCTATATAATCTCTCTCCCAGGCGCTGTCTTTATTATAACTATATGGAACATATAAAGACTTAGACAAATCTTTATCCACCGCTTTATACGCCATCGCATACAGTTCTGCTCTTGTAATGTTTCCGGTCGGCACAAAGGTGCCATCCGGATACCCATTGATGATGCTAGCATCTGCACAGGACATCACACTGCCAAAAGACCATCTGTCTGTCTTTAAATCACTAAAGCTGGACTTGGTCTTGGTGGTGGTGAGTTCAAGTGCTCTCGCAAACATCGTGGCCACCTCTTCTCTCGTAATATAATTATCCGGTTTAAAGGTTCCATCCTCATAACCCGTAATGTAGGCTGTGTGCTTTTTTATCGAACCTTTATAATAGATAAAAATTCTAGAAATGGACGTGTCCTCAATGTCCCCTTCATAGGTAATACGACTTGTGATGTCGTATGCTTTCTCTTTGTTTGAATCATCCTCTGCCACCAGCGTAAAGTAGACCATTCCGGTAGCCTTTTGTGCCAATGTGCCCAGGTTAAAGGTAAGCACCTTCTTGGATAGACTTCCCCCACCCTCGTTCTGTACATAAAATCCATCCGGAATATCCACTTGGATCTTCACATTGGTTCTGGATTTGTTATATGCGTTATAGTAATCAATTCGAAATGGAATATATTCATCAAACTTATAAAAATTGTTTTCTTGCTCTAATCTTGAGTCGATTGTAAGACCCGAAAGATAATTACTCACATCCAGATCATAAATTGCATCTGTACTGAGTGTATAATAAAACGTTTTCGTGGTTTTAACGCTGTTTTTGTCAGTGAAGGTGATCTCAAGCATCAACTTCTTTGCTGTTGTAGAAGGAATCTTAATGGTATACGCTGCAGGGGTTACCCCACTGCTTGAATAACTGCTTGAGTTAGATGCAATCTTGGCGCCAGTCGTCTCATTGTATAGTGTATAATAAACACTTACAAGACCCACGGACGAAGTATCACTCGTTGCAGTAATGGTGACGCTTTGTCCAACTAACACCTGGCTATTGGTCTTTGGACTAGAAGTGACTGTTACCTCTGCATTCCCGGAAATTTGATAATAAAATGTTTTTTGCGTCTTTTGGGTGCTCCTATCGGTATATTCTACCTCTATCCGAATGTTCTTTATGGAGGTAGATGGAATCTTGATATCATAGCTTGCCGGACTCACGTTATTAAAGCTATAGCTTTTGGTATCAATTTTCTCACTGGTACTGTTGTTATAAATTGTATAACTAATATTGGTAAGACCGATTAAAGAATTGTTCGAGGTTGCCGTCATTCTCACAATACTTCCAATCGCAACCGCCGCATTGGTTACGGGATCCGCAGCCACTGTTATGGTTGCCAGATTTCCCGTCATATTATAGTAAAATGTTTTATTTGTGAGCTGCCCGTTTTTATCTGTATAAACAAGCTCTAATCTGAGCTTTTCTACATAACTCGCTGGTATTTTAAGATCGTAGCTTGCGGGTGTTATCCCTCCAGACTTAAAGTTATAACTTCCCTCTGTTATTTTCGCGCCCGTCTTATCATTGTAAAAAGCATATGACATCGTCGTAAGCCCAACGGAACTATTTTCGGATGTAGCCACCAACGTAATGGTTTGATCAATGGTGACCGTTGCATTGTTGGCTGGACTCGATGTGACACTTACATTGGTCACATTTCCCGTTATATTGTAATAGGTGGTCTTTGTGGTCTTCTGCCCCGTCTTATCTGTGAACGTCACCTCTAGCTTCACTTTTTGTGCAGTGGTGGAAGGAATTTTGATATCATAGACTGCCGGCGTAATCCCCGCTGCGTTATAGTTGTAACTATTTGTGGTAATTCTGGATCCATTAATGTCATTATATAAATCATATGACACAGCGGTCAAACCAACCGAACTGTTGTCAGACGTTGCAGTCATGCGAATGCTATCTCCTATTTCAAGTGTTGAATTGTTGCCCGGATCAGCCGATATGGTGATCGTTGCGATGTTGGTTGGCAGATAGTAATAAAATGTCTTATTTGTTTTGGCGCCACTCTTATCGGTATATGTGACCTCCAGTCTGAGCTTGCTCGCCGTTGTGGAAGGTACTGCCACATCATAAGAAGCCGGAGACACTCCGCTTGAACTATAACTGTAGCTTTTTGAACTGAGAAGCGTACTCGCCGCATCATTGTATAAGTTGTAAGAAACAGCGGTAAGACCGATCAATGAATTGTTGGATATGGCGGTTATACGAATCGCCTGACCCACTGTAACCGACTCATTGTTTTCTGGGTTTGATGTAATGGTAATGATGGCTGTGGTGGTGGTGAGATTATAGTAAAATGTGGCAGAGGTGGTGTTGGTGTTTGAAAGCGTACAGGTGACCACCACCCTGACTTTACTAAGGCTCAATTTCCCTGCTTGGATTAGTTCCACAATCTTACTATGTAGTCCCGTTTCCACACTGGCCGTTTTAAAACCTTGCGTAGAACCCTCTGGCTTTGTACCAGAGGTATATTTCTCTAAAGATTCATACACAACCACACTATTTTTTAGTTGCAGTCCATCGTAGGAAAGCGGATACACTTTTAGGGTCGTATCTGATAATGTATAGTACTCCTCACTGTATTCACTCAACTTGGTTCCGGTTGCATCATCATAAATCGTAACACTCATCGAATCGATCTTCACGCTGTCTCCATTTGCCGTCAGACTCATGGTGACTTTATCATCAATCGTAATCGTTGAATTTGTATGGACGCTTGCTGTAATGCTCGCCGCAGACGAACACACCGCCAAACCAAATAGTAAAACCATTGTGAATAAACCAATCTGAATCTTTTTCATTGCGCTCCCTCGCTTCTAAAATCTTATTGACTTTATTTTAGCATGTATTTTTTATTTATCAATCTCTTTCCAATAAAAAAGGCTAGATTTCTCTAGTTTTTTAGGTACAGAATGGATACGTAAAACCATCCATTTTGTTTCATCTATACACCCTCTTTATACTCTTTTTCTTTGAAACTTTTAATCATCCTCTCGAGCTCCGCCTCGCATCCATCCAACTCCTCTTCTAGAGCGAGGATCGCATGTTTCTTCCCCGTCTCCTCCGCCTGCAATGTGCCCATTTTCTTGAATTCTACATAAACAAATAGGATTGAGATCACTGCCGCCATTGCATCAGAGATCGGCCCCGCGTAAAGCACGCCATTTAACCCCATCCAGCTTGGTAAAATCAGAAGGAGTGGAATCAGGAACAGGCCCTGACGTGAGATGGAAAGAAAAATGCCCTGCTTTGCCTTCCCGGTTGAGGTAAAGAAATTGGCTGTTAGGGGATGAATGCCATTAATAAACATCATCATCATAAAGATCCGCATATAATGCTCTGCGAAATCAAAGTATTCTGGGCTTCCCGTTCCAAAGATACTCACAATCTCTCTCGGAAAAAGCTGAAACGCCAGAAAGGCAAGAACAGAGATGCTAATACAAGCCACTGCCCCCTTTTTATACGTTTCCTTTACCCTACCATAGTTTTTGGCCCCGTAGTTATATCCGAAGATGGGTTGACAACCTTGTCCAATTCCAATCAGAACGGAGAAGGCAATCATTCCCACTTTAGAAATCACACCCACAACGGCGATTGGAATATCTTCTCCATAAACAGAAACACCGCCATAGTACTTCAGAGAGTTGTTCATAATAATCTGAATCGCCATCATAATAATCTGATTTAGGAAACTGGATGTCCCAAGCCTTGCAATGTTCTTAAGGCAACTGAGCTTAAGTGTGAATGCCTCTTTTGTGAGTCTCACCGTCTTAAAGCGGAAAAGGTAGCCAACGCTAATTACCGCTGATACAATCTGGCCGATCACCGTTGCATAAGCTGCCCCGGCCATGCCAAGACCAAGCGGAAACATGAAAAGGGCATCCAGAAAAATGTTGAGAATGGCACCCACTAGGGTCGAAACCATTGCATAGGTCGGACTACCATCTGCACGAATGAGATGGCTACTGGCCGTCGCAAAGATCAAAAACGGAATCCCCCACGCGGTAATTCGAGTATAGGTCATCGCTAGTGGCAGGGTAACGTCTGATGCCCCGAATATTCTCATGAGTGGTTCTAAAAAGAACAGGGTGGAAATCATAATGACGGCCCCCAAAATCGCCATTAAGACAACACTGTTTCCAATATAGTGCGTGGCCTCTTCCTTTTTACCCTCCCCCATATTTAGGTTGAAATTGGCGGCTCCACCAAACCCCAACATCAAAGAAATGGAAACCACAAAGGTAACCAACGGAAACGCAATGTTGGTCGCGGCATTCCCATTCATGCCGATCACATGTCCAATAAAGATTTGGTCCGTAATGTTATAGATTGCAGACACCAACATTGCAGTTGCGGCCGGGATTGCAAACTTTCGAATCAGGCTCCAGATGGGAGCCGTAGCAAGCGGATTTTGATTTATATTTTCATCCATTTTTTCTTTACTCCTTTTTAACTAGTTTACTATATCACAGCCTTTTTTATTTGTCCATCGCAAAACAAAAAAGAAAGTAGATTACTCTACTCTCTTTAGGAGTTTAGGATTTTATCTTTGGTACCAAATGATTGCTATTTCATTGTTGCTATTGATGTAAAGCTTCACGTCTGTACCAAGGTCTGTGATTTCATCTGTATTACTGATTGAGATGGTTTCGATGTCATCTTGATAACCTTCGACCATTCTATACCAATCTCTGCTTGGCGCATCGGACTTCACATATAGAATGTTCTCTGACAAGTCTAGAACTTCCGTGCTTGAGATGAGGTCTCCTTCTATTGCAGCGTTTGGAATTTTGGCTACTTTTACCGTATTTGAGCTAAATCGGTTTACTTGGTATCTTCCTGCTTCTTCTGCAGTGAAATCCACATCTTGTAGCTTGGATCCCGAAGCTGTATATTCCATAAGCATTCCAATATCTGCACCCTTACCACTTAGATCCGATTCATCGATTGTGAAATCTTTTTCTCTTCCGTCTGATGTAATAATGGTAATGGTGACAAGATCATTTCGGTCTGGGTTAGAGATGGCTTTTACCATACCAAAGTTTGCTGTATAGTCTTTGGATAGTGATGCATTGCCAAGGCATGCCACAAGTCCGGGTACAACCCCTGTTGTGCTATTTTGTGCCACCGCTACAAAGTAGTCTGTGCCGCTATAGGTTGCACTCTTTAGTGAATCCCAATCCGCGAACTCTACTTTTACTTTATATTGTGCATCGGTCCCTGTTCCCGGTTTTAGGATCGCAATCTTGGTGAGTGAATTGGTTCTTACCGTTTGGCTCAGACCCGTTCCCGTCACCCTATTTCGATCAATATCAAAGCTTGCTGCTTTAAATGCATCGAGCTTATCTTCTGCTGCAACCCATGTTGCACGATCTCCGCTGTTTACATCTACATCTATGTCAAATGCCACTTCCTCCACTTCAATCTTGCTTCCATTTCTAAATTTAACCGCCATACCTAGAAGCGCTTGGCCTAGACCGTTGGCTTCCGCTGTTGTGCCGAACTCCAGACTCGAATTACTGATCTTATTGATCTTGTTATCCGTTTTCTTTAGATCTAATTCTTTGGTTCCGGTTGTGTTTCCGTCAAAGTAGGTGACTTCAAGTTCAAGTGCAATTTCTCCATATTTGTTCTTAAGAGATCTCGCATACGAAATGATACCATAGCTGGTGGATACGTCTCCTTCAACTCTTTTAATTCCCACAACTTTTCCTGCCACGTTGAGGTATAATTCTACCTCATCCTCCGAATTGATTTCCATATTTTTGAATTCTGCTCTTGTGAGGATGCAATCATCAATATCATAGGTTTTGCTTCCGATTCTGATGTAACTGGTTCCAACCATTTTGACAGCTCCTTCTACCACGTTGTCTAAAACCATTAGTCTATACTTGGCTGGAGAACCGGATGTGATAACATAAAGTATGGTATCTCCTTTACGAACATCTGAAATTTCAATCTCGTTTCCATCTTGGTCCACGATTAGTAAATCTTTATCTTTCAGGTTCAGTGTGTTTCCGCTGTTATCAAGTGCATCTGTATTGGCGTAGATGGTTTCTCCAGATACTCTTTCCACAACAATCACGTGTTCATACACGGTCGTATCCATGGTTTTGACCTTGTTTCCATCTAGCACAATCTTCCCGCTCGCATTGGTTTTTACATCATCCAAAGCGCTGAAGCTGATATCCGTAATGTCTTTTCCTACCACTGAGTAATCCCAGGTTTTAGAGGTACCATTGTAGATATATTCTCCTGAGTTTGCAAAGGAATATTCTTTCACTTTTCCGTTGATTTCTAACTTTACGCCTGTTACATTCTTCCCTGTGTTACTATTGATTCCCACAAAGGATTCAATGGATTCGAATGAAACAACGGTTCTCTTGGTTGATTCTGGCTTTGCTAATAGAATAATATCCTTTTGTGTGGTGCTATACCATACATTGACCTCAAGTCCACGGATATATCCCGCAAGGTTCACATTTGAGTCCACACTATAGCTCGCCGTTCTCGTGGTTTTCCCATCTTCGTATTCAAAGGATAGGGTACGATCTCTTAGATCGATTTCCGTGATCACCGCATTTTCATATACTCTTACCTTTAGAATGCTGTCTAGAATCGTATCATCGGTTTCAACCATTCCTCTATCTTGACCAAGCACACTGTTGTATTTCCACATTTTTGCTTCAAGTGTGTTTCCGATAAGAAGCACCGTTGTTAATCTGGTTGCTTGTTCTGTGTAAGAATTGTATACATTCTTTGTAATATCTGCCTCAGAGGCAAAGTTCATGTAGTTTACTGGCCACTTGGTGCCCATCAACTCAACTGCTGGTCCGGCACCCACTGCTCTTACGCACATGGTTACAAGCTCAGCCACTGTCACAAGGCGTTCTGGAGCAAACAGATTGTCTCCAATTCCTTGTACGAGCCCCATTTCCACCGCTCTATTGATGTTTCCTGAAGCCCAATGGGTTGCAGGCACATCTGCAAATTTGGTTTCTGCCTTTGGCAGGTCTCCTGTTAGGCCGGAAACACCACGAAGTCGAATGAGAATAGTGGCTGCTTCTGCCCTTGTAAGGGTTCTATCTAGTTCAAGCCCTAGGTTGCTCCCCTTCATAATATTCACAGCGGTTACTTTATTAATGTATTCTTGTTCTGCATCTGTATAAGAGCTTGCTGCATATGTAAAGTTTACGCTGGATAGTAACATCATTAGTGCAAGTGCTAGAGATAGTATCTTTTTCATCATTTCAATTTCCTCCTTTATATATATGATTTTAAGATTCGTTCATACAACAGTTATGATTATACCATTTTTTGGTAAAAAGTCAATGCTTTTTGATGATTTCACATCTCATTTATACACTCTATTAAACGATAGAATCCCAAAAAAGTTGCAAAAAATGGTAAACTTATTTAAAAGTAGTTAGAACTTTGGTGTATAGTTGCATTATATTACATAAAAGAGGGATTACAACCTTTTTTGCTAATCTGTAACGTCAGTTTAACCGTTTTGTAACATTTCCCAATATTTTCACACAGAAAAAGAACTAGGTTTCCCTAGTCCTTTTATTCGTATGTTTAGATAATGTTAATTATCTCTTATACCATACAATAGCTACTTCGTTTTCTACCATATAGATATTAACGATACTACCATCACTATTGATTTTTGTTTTATTATTTGTATTTAATCCTAGGGATGCAGTTGTTATTTCGTCTTGATCTCCAAATGCTGATCTGTCATATTCAATTATATCAGATTTAACATAGATAACATTTTTCGCAAGATCTAGTATTTCAATATCATCATCCTTTGTTGGATCAGCTACTGGTCTAGCAACTTTAAGTGTATTACTATTAAAGTTTACTACTTGATATTCTAGTTTTGCAAAATCAGCCAATTCTGCAGTTCCGTTACTAGCAACAACATCGTCAAATGCTGAATTTGGTAAAACCGCTCTGATTTCAGAAATTGTTGATCCTGAAGCTGTGTATTCCACTAATGTTCCTACTTTAACTTTAAATACGAATTTTGAAACATCCCAGTTTACACCAGCATTCATTTTATCAGTCATTTTTTCTGTTGGCAATTCTGCTTCATCAATTGAAAATTCTTTTAATCCATCTGGGGTAAGTAAAGCTAGCGTTACAATGTCATTTCTATCTGCATCTGATATTGCTTTAACAAATCCATAATTTGAAGAATAATCTTTTGAAACATTTACTCCTCTTCCAAATACTAATGCTGAAATGATGCCTGTTGTATTATTTTGAGCTACCGATACAAAGCTTCCGCTTGTATAGTTATTATCTTTTAATGCAGACCAATCCATGAATTCAACTTTATTCTTATAAGTTGCATCAGTACCGGTTCCTGCTTTTATAGAAGCTATTACAGTTGAAGAGTTTACTCTAGCTGTTTGTTTTAAACCTGTGCCTGTAATTCTATTGTTCTTAACATCAACATTTGCGCTTGTAAATGAATCTAGCTTATCATCAGCTGCTGCCCATTTACCAGTTATAGTAGTTGACACTTCTGTTAGTTCGATTTTTGTACCATTTTTAAATTTAACTACTTGACCTAATAATTGCGCTCCAAGTGTATTAGCAGCTGCAACGTTTGCAAATGCTGGATCACCATATTTTGCCGCAAAATGATCATCGGTCTTCTTAGTATCAATTTCTTTAACTCCTGTTGTTGTTCCATCGAAATATGTCAATTCTATTTCTAATGCGTATTCACCATATTTATTTTGTACGCCTTTAGCCCAAGTTACGATTGCGTAACTAGTTGAAACTTCTCCGTCACCTTTCTTAATTGCCACAATTTTTCCTGCAGCATTTAAATATAGTGTTGCTTCATCATCTGCGTTAAGTCCCATTCCTGCAAATGCAGATAAGGTAAGTACTGTTCTGTCTATTTCATATGTTTTAGTACCTATTTTTACAAAAGTTGTTCCTGTAGTTGCAACTTTACCTTCTACAGAATTATTGATTACCATTAATCTGTATTTTGCTGGTGTACCAGTTGTGATTGTGTAAAGTATAAAGTCTCCTGCTTTAATGTCTGTTACTTTTAATTCTTTTCCTTCAGCATCTATGATAAGCACGTCCTTATCTTTTAAGTTAAGTGTAGCACCGCTATTTTCTAGTGCATCTGAGTTAGCATAAATAGTTTCTCCCGAAACTCTGTCTACAACAATAGCATTATCGTATACTGTTGCTTCAAGCACTTTAATTTTGTTTCCGTCAAGAACTACTCTACCCATAGCATTGGATTTAGTTGAATCCATTGCTCTAAAATCTTGAGATTTCAATTCATCTCCTGCAGAGGAATCGTCCCAAGTTTTTGAAACCCCATTATATGAGTATACACCTGTTGGTGCAAATGAGTATTCCTTTTCTTTGCCATTTATAACTAATTTTATTGAAGTAACATCTTTCCCTGTACCTGCTGTCATTCCTACGAATGATTCGATACTTTCAAATGCTACAACTGTTCTTTTTGTTGCTTCTGGCAAACCAATTCTTACTATTTCTTTAGCTGTTCTGTTATACCAAACGTCAACCTCTTGCCCCATTGCGAATGCTGCAAGATTAATTCTTTCAGCTACTTCAAAGCTGATTGAATTTCCACTCGCGTCAAGTCCTGTGAAAATTCTGTCTCTTAAATCAACGTCTGTAACGATTACATTTTTATACCAGTCATATTTTAAAACATTTTCTAGTAATGTTTCAGTTGTTTGAGTTAATCCTTTGTCAGTTCCTAGTACGCTGTTGTATTTCCACATTTTAACTTCAAGTGTATTTCCAGCGATGATCGCTGTAACCATTCTTGTTGCTTTTTCTGTGTATGAATTGTAGATGTTTTTTGTAATGTCATTTTCTGCTGCGAAGTTCATGTAGTTTACTGGCCATGCTGTTGGTAATAGTTCAACTGCAGTTCCAGCTCCAACTGCTCTTACAGCCATGGTTGTAAGTTCTGCAATTGTTACTAATGCTTCTGGAGCAAAAGTTGTGTCTGTAGTTCCTTTAACAAGACCCATTTCTACGGCTCTGTTAATGTTTCCTGATGCCCAGTGATCAGCTGGAACGTCTGAGAATTTGGTTGGAGCGGTTGGTAAGTTTCCTGTACCTGCTACCCCTTTAAGTCTGATCATGATCGTTGCAGCTTGCGCTCTTGTAAGCGTTGAATCAAGATCCATACCGTTTTCGGTACCGGTCATGATATTAGCTGCTTGCACTTTGTCAACATAATCAAGTTCTAGTTCAGTATAATCAGCTGCTGACACAAGTGTGATGTTTAAGCTTGCTACTAACATTAATACTGCTAGTAGTGATGAGATTAGTTTTTTCATTTTCATCATTGTGAAAACTCCTCCTTAAATTTATTTTTTGTGATACCTCGTATCACTAGGCTCAGTATAACAGCAAAAAAGTTGGTGTCAATAATGAAATTTTAATTGTAACATAATTGTAACATTCCCTGTCTTTATGTAAAATAATTACATTATGTAAATAGAATTATTGACTTCCTTTTGCCGTTTTACCTTACTTAATTGCATTATATGAATTCATTTTTTAATTACAATAGTTTTATCCAAACTGTAACTTGCATGTAACCATATTGTAACAATATGGTTATTGAAAAAAATCTTTGTTTTTCAATTAAAATCTATGTTTTAATGACTTTTTGATTAAATTTTTGCTTTTGTGTCAAAAATAAAGAATAGACTTGTTTTCTATATTTTTCGTATTATATTAGACTATAACGATCATAAGAAGGAGTATTGTTTTGGAAAATTATCGATTTCTGCTGGATATTGCGATTATATTGGTTATTACAAAGTTTGCAGGCCTTCTCACACGGAGAATCAACATGCCCCAGGTGCTTGGAGCCCTTTTTGCCGGTATTATCCTTGGACCCGCTATTTTCAACATTATCCGGTCCTTTGATACGCTAAACTCCTTCTCTGAGATTGGTGTCATCATCCTGATGTTTGCCGCTGGTCTTGAAACCAACCTAAAAGAGCTTAAAAAAACCTGGAAGGGATCGCTTTTCATCGCAACAATGGGCGTTATCCTCCCACTTATCGGAGGATATTTCCTATCCAAGATTTATGGAATGGCTTCCTTAGAAAGCATCTTCATCGGTGTGATCCTAACCGCCACTTCTGTAAGCATCACCGTTGAAACCTTACAAGAGATGGGGCACTTAAAGACCAAAACCGGAACCGCTATCCTAGGTGCAGCCATTATCGATGACCTACTGGGCATTATGATTCTCTCCCTTGTGATTGGTTCCAAAGGACAAGCCAGCTTTTCATTCGCAACACTCATTATGACACTCACCAAAATCCTTGGATTTACGGTGTTTTGTATCTTTTGTGGGATCGTGGCGTATAAATTGCTACTATATATATATATGAAATATGGAAAGGTAAGAAGACTTGCGATTCTAATGCTTGCCTTCTGCTTCTTCCTCGCCTATATGGCGGAACGCTTCGGACTTGCAGACATCACAGGTGCCTACATCGCAGGTTTGATTCTCTCCAGAATTCAAATCAACAACTATATGGAACAAAAGATTGAGATCTTATCCTATATCCTCTTTTCTCCGATCTTTTTTGCCAGTATGGGCCTTAAGATCCCATCCCTTAGCTTCACAAGCACCACTTTACTCTTTACCGCCCTCTTACTAATTATCGCCATTCTCAGTAAGGTGCTCGGATGTGGATTTGCAGCCAAACTGGTCGGATTTAACACAGATGAGTCCATGAAGATTGGCCTTGGCATGATCTCAAGAGGAGAGGTCGCCTTAATTGTCGCCAACAAGGGGATCAATGCAGGGATAATGAACCCTCAACTCTTCTCCGGTGTCATCTTCGTGGTCATCGCTACTACGCTGATTACACCCATCTTGCTTAAAAAAGCCTACGCAAACGAAAAAGCGGTTACCGAATAACTGCTTTTTTAATGTCTCTCAAATTGACAAAATTTGGTAAATATGCTATAATAGTATTGTTATGTATTTATACCCTTTTTTTCTTTCTTCACCCCCTTTCATCTTTGTTTCACTCGCATGTGAAGAAATTTCTCTTTTTAATCAATATATTTGCGTTCAGCATTTGTATTGATAATACTGTGAAAGGAAGGTTATTCGCAGAGGGTATGCGCATATCAAAAAAATTTGAAGGGAAGTATCATCCTAATGAAAAAGCTCATGTCTTGGGTCATCGTCCTGGCAATCGTCATCTCAGTTGTTCCCGCTTCTTTGGCAGCTGAAACCCCATCCATCACTATCTATCAACAACCCGAACTCGGTCTCAGCATGATCCTAGAAAACGGAACCCCGACGATTCGATATCAGCCCGGCATGACTTTCCATAAGTACAATCTCACGGTAACCACAATCGATGGCACTACGATGCTCAGCATGGTAGCCCATCTATTCGGAAACACCTGGGATTCGGTTCAACTAACCATCCAAGACGTTCTTTCGGAAAATGTCACCTACTGCATTGAGTATACACTAGACGATTCTATGATCCGCAAGTTTTACTTCAGATTAGATGGATACCTTTCCGAATATCCCGCAGAGTATGATATCAGCTATCTTAGATTCTACACAGAAGGCATCGGCGAGATTATTGTTGCACCGAGGAGTACACCTTACGATACCTATAAGGTCAAGGTTTTACTCCTCACCAGACAAGGGGACATAAAAATGGATTCCTTTTTCTGCTCAAGTGACGAGGAATTCGGTTATATCGTCCAAAACCCGCTCGATATTGTAAGGATATTTGTATGGGTCAGTGACCCATCCCGCCAAATCTTTTCAGAGCTTACACCTCTGCCGTATTAACCTTTCGCATGCTTGGCGCCTTCGGGCGCCCCTTTTTTTATTTAAATTTATCCTTACTCCCTTAATTTGTACACAAAGGCAAGAATTTCTGCCACTGGTTGGAACAGTCCTCTGGAATCTCCTCGCCCACCTCTACTGCGGCAAAAAGCGCCCGCGCAAGCGGAATTAGGATGTAATCTTAAACGAACTAAGGATACTATTCCCGGGACAATTTAACAAAATCTTAAAAAAGTGATGAGATGACAAAAAAGATAGAAAATATTTCATTCTATCCTCAAAGTTTTATTGGGAAATTACCAGCTCTGCACAAACTATTTACGTACTCTGTCTATTTCAGTTTACCAGTTACATATGATCCCAATCACTTGCCCAGAGATCGTCTCCACCTGCCGCAGATGGTTTTATCACAGATGAAATATTAGATGAATCTGCAGTTCCCTCTGCACCATCCGCTCCACAATTAAAGTCAAATCCAAAAGCATATCTACTTGCCAACTCAACTGTGTCATCCCAACCCATCCTAGAGTCAGAAGTCCCATCAACTATGTCTTGTATTTTTTTT
This sequence comes from Eubacteriales bacterium, assembly GCA_031549455.1. Taxonomy (GTDB): domain Bacteria; phylum Bacillota; class Clostridia; order Lachnospirales; family JAKSVV01; genus JAVBPT01. The sequence continues at coordinate 7,475 of JAVBPT010000038.1, read as the reverse complement.
ATGTTAACTTTTTCATAAACTTCCAAAATTTCAGCCGTTCTAACTTTTGTTACAGCCTCTCGCATACATTTTTTTGCTTCTTCAATTACAAATTTATAACCTTCTGTATTATTTTTCCTGTTTAAGTTGCTTTTCGAAATATCTATAATTTTCGTCGCAAAATTTATTGCATTAAGACCTTTAGGTTCAAAAGCTCTTACAGCACATTGATATGCCAGTCTACATTCCTCCTCTTCGCTTATCCCTCTTTCTGTTTCCCTAGCACGTTCTACCATTAATTGAAATAATTCCGATCCTGCCTCTAATCTCTTTCTTGCTTCTTCCTCATAGTCTGTTTTTGACTTCATATCCATTCTAATTCCTCCTTTGCAAATAATCAACATTGTATTATCTTTTCCAGCAATAGTCAATAGTTTTTGAAAAATTTCAGGATGTGAGTTACCATTCATAGTCTACTTTGATAAATTTATTTTTCATATTTCAAAACTATGAACTGTAACGATAATGGATATCCGTTTTTTTCTAACAAACTTTTGCCCTTTTTTTATTCAAATTTATCGCTGTTCCCTTAATTTATATACAAAGGCAAGAATCTCTGCCACTGGTTGAAACAGTTCCTCTGGGATCTCCTCTCCCACCTCTACTGTGGCAAAAAGCGTCCGTGCTAACGGCTTGTTTTCCACAATCTCAATTCGATGTTCCTTCGCAATCTCCTTGATTCGCTTTGCCATATAATCTGCTCCTTTGGCCATAACCTTGGGTGCTTTTCCCGAATTCTCTTCATATCGAATCGCCACCGCAAAGTGGGTTGGGTTTGTAATGACAACATCCGCCCTTGGCACATCCTGCATCATCCTCTGCATGGACATTTGTCTCATCTTTTGCCTAATTCTCTGCTTAATTTGCGGATCCCCTTCTGTGCTCTTATATTCTTCCTTAATCTCCTGTTTGGTCATCATCAGGTTTTTGTGTAGAGACCTTTTTTGATAGATAAAATCTGCCAGTGCAATCACAAGAAAGAATCCCCCCACCTTAATCGCAATCGATGTAACCAGATCCCCCACATAGATCGCTGTTTCTACCTCCGAAACATTAATCAGCTTTAGGAGGTAAACCACCTCTCCCTGAATGGAGGTAAAAATAACCACCGAAATCAGCACAAACTTTCCAACCGACTTTAATAACTCAATGAACGCCTTCTTGGAAAAGATTCGTTTAAAGCCCTCCAGCGGATTGAGACGGTTAAACTTAGGGGCAATCGCCTTGGTGGTGGGATGCCATCCCACCTGAATGACATTGGCGACCACCCCAACCACCATGCTTGCAATTAGAATGGGTGCAATAATCAGAAAAATTTCCCCAAACGCCTTCGGGATGAGTTTGGTCACCGCCTCTTTCTCAAGTACTGACTCCGGTTGGCTGATCAGGTTAAAACTCCGAATAAAAATGTTGACAAAATAGTCAAACATATATTTTGCTGAGATCTTTAACACAAAAAAAGCTGCAATAACCAGAAGTGCTGTATTCACTTCAACACTTTTTGCAACTTCTCCCTCTTCCCTTGCCTTCTCTTTTCTCCTCTCGGTAGGTTCCTCTGTTTTTTCATCGCCTGCAAAGAATTGGAGGTTTAATCTATATCGTAATACTTCATTATATTCTTTTAACATATTTCCCTCGCTAAGTCGTAGGAACAAGCAGTCGTATAATATCTAATAAATTTGTGGTTGCCTTCTCGATTAAATAGGGGTAATTGGCGATGATCAGTTCTGTAATCATGATCATAACCAATAAATAGACCGCAATCTTGAGCGGAAAGCCCACCACAAAAATGTTCATCTGTGGTACGGTTCGAACCAAAATCCCAAGGCCGATATCCAGTACAAGCATCATTGCAATAATCGGACTCGCAAACTTAAAAGCCAGAATAAATAGGTCCTTCATCAAGGTAATGGCAAAACTCATTGAACTTCCATCAATCTCAAATTGGCCAATAGGCAGAACACGGTAACTCGAAAACACTCCTCTGATAAAAAGGTGATGTGTATTGGTGATCAAAATAACTGTGGTTAGGGCATAGTAGAATAGATTGGCTGTAATGGGCATCTGCGTCGCGCTCAATGGATCCAGCATCCCTGCCATGGTTAAACTAACTTGTCCATCGATTAATGAACCCGCAAAGATGATGGCATTTAAAATCACTGTTGTCATAAACCCAATCATAAGGCCAATCGCAAGCTCTACCACACACACACCTGCATATGCGAAGAAGGTGCTGGTTGAACCCGCAATAAGCAGTAGGCTCCCTGTATTCGTGACCACCATAATGGCGATGAGTAGAGAAAGACCTATTTTGATATACCGATTTACATATTGACCACTAAAAAATGGAGCTGATACAAAAAAGCCTAAAATCCTAAGCATTACTACAAAAACCAGTTCCATCTGTGAGAAAAGTTGTAAATACATTTATTACCCCCTTAGGATATAAAAGTATTTATACTTTTATATAAATTTGTGATAAACTCCATTAAGGTTGTTAGTATCCAAGGTCCAAAAAGAATGAGCGAAACAAAGATGGCCACAATCTTCGGAACAAAAGCAAGCGTTTGCTCTTGTATAGAGGTCACGGCTTGAAATACGCTTATAATTACCCCAACTGTAAGTCCGAAGATAAGCATTGGCGCAGATACTTTTAATATAACAATTAAAGCACTCGATATAATTTGTACAACTTCTGTCTCAGACATAGCCTCTCCTTACTTAAATCCCTTTACAATTTCTCCTATAATTAAGCCCCATCCATCCACTAGTATAAATAACAAAATCTTAAACGGTAAAGATATGGTGGCCGGCGGCAACATCATCATTCCCATTGCCATCAGTACCGATGCCACAACCATATCGATTACAATAAACGGTATGTATATAATAAATCCAATCATAAATCCCTTTTTCAGCTCACTTGTGATAAAAGAAGGGATAACTACACTCATTGGAATATCTGCCTCTGTTAAAACGGGCTCCATACCCGACATGCCTGCAAAAAGGGCGGTATCCTGGTCATAGGTTTGCCTTTGCATAAACTCCTTAATTGGCAGTGTGGCCCTTGTAAGTGCCACATCCTGGGCAATAATCCCATCCCGATAAGGTTGCCAAGCATCCGTATTGATCTGTGTGAAAACAGGCATCATAATGAATAATGTCATAAAGAGCGCAAGCCCAACCAGGATCTGATTGGGTGGCGTTTGTTGTGTACCCAGTGCCGAACGAAGAAAATAGAAAATGATGATGATCCGAGTAAAGGAGGTCATCATAATCAAAATGGAAGGCGCAAGCGCAACGATTGTCAATGCAAATAGGATCTGAAGACTACTTGTCACGTCCGTTGGGCTGGCTGCACTATCAATTGTCAGATTGACCCTTGGTACGGTTGCAAAAACCTTTCCTGTTACAAATAAACTAATCACTAGCAACATGATTAGCATCATCCTTTTTATTTTTAACTTCTTCTTACTCATCTAAAAGCACATCCTATTTTTTATTCATCAATCTATGAATCACCGAACCAAACTCCAGCTTTTGATTTTCCTCCTGCGTCTCGCCCAAGTCAACCTCTTCTTCATCAAACGTGGATAATAGATTTACCGTGTCCTTTGCGACACTTACTAATAGCACCTTTTTAGAGACTCGAATCAGAAGCAAGAACTTTTCCCTGCCGATGGCTAGGCTCTCAATGATTTTCATATTCTTAGCTTTCCTGTTGATATATGTAGCGTTGGCAATGTATTTAGTCGTAAAATATGCAAGAAGTACAACAAAAGTGAAACTCAATACAACTGTCCAGATGGTTTGAAACATATTCTCAGTCATATACTTATCCGATCACTTTTTTGACTGCATCAATTACCCGATCTGCTTGGAATGGTTTTACAATGAAGTCCTTTGCGCCCGCCTGTATGGATTCAACAACAATTGCTTGTTGTCCCATCGCAGAGCACATAATAATATTTGCATTTGCATTCAGTTTCTTGATCTCTTTTACAGCCTGTATTCCATCCATTTCTGGCATGGTAATATCCATCAGTACAAGATTTGGACTTTCTTCTTTGAACTTCTCGATTGCCTTAAGTCCGTTTTCGGCCTCGCATAACTCCGTATACCCGCCTTTTGTTAGGATGTCTTTTAACATCATTCTCATGAATGCCGCATCATCCACTAACAGTATCTTTGCCATTTTGTAAATCCTCCTAAATTCTAAACTTTTTTCTTCATGTCGACGATTTCTGTGATTCTGATACCAAAATTTTCATCTATAACAACAACTTCCCCTTTGGCTATGAACTTGTCATTAATCAAAATATCGATCGGTTCTCCTGCCATCTTATCAAGTTCTATAACCACACCCGGTCCAAATTCGAGAATTTCCTTAATCGATTTATGCGTCCTACCCAGTTCCACCACCACAAGAAGTGGGACATCTTGGATAAGTGCAATCTTTTCAGTTTCTCCCGAAAGGGCTCCCTGTGCAATATCCTGAAATTCAATTTTTTGTGCATTACTACTACTGCTTACATTTGCAGAGTGTACTGGAGGCGCAGCGGATGCTGGTGCTGTTGCGGCTCTCACATTTCGTTCCTCTTCCAAAATGGCGGGTTCTTCGCGAACCACTGCACTTTTTGGCTCTTCCACCGGCGTTGTCAATTTTCCAATCAATTGTTTTGCCACTTCCACATACATGATCTGCATCATCTTACTATTGATCTTTTCCCCAATTTTGAGTTCAAATTCAACCACCACAATGTTATCATTTGTTAGATCAATTCCTGCTATCTGCGTGGTAGATGGATCGCTGATCTGCTCCGAAACAGGAGGACTAATATCCACCGTTTCTTTAAACACTTGTGACATAGATGTACAAGAGGTTCCAATCATTTGATTCATGGCTTCAGATATCGCAGAAAGTTCCATTTCTGAAATGCCCGTATCTGATTCCCCTCCTGCTCCCATCATAATGCCGGCAATATTCTTTACATCGCTCTCTTTTAAGATCAGCAAAAAAGACCCCTGTAACCCGGCTTTATATTTGATGTCTACACTGACCAGCTTTTCATCTGACTTTAATAAGTCCACAATATAGTCTTTATTATGCACTACCGGAGCGGTGATGACAACCTTCTCACCCAAAATGCTTGAAAGCGTTGTTGCAGCTGCACCCATGCTGATGTTCCCAACTTCACCCAGCACATCCTTATCGGAATCCGTTAGGGTTTCACTCATTGTCTGTACATTTTTGGTTCCTTCATCATCCGCCGACTTAAATAGTGCGTCGATTTCATCTTGTGATATATCAGCCATCTACTTTCTCCTCTCTTCTAACTTTGTTAACTAGAATTGCGTTTCTCTTTCTACACAAACCCGGTCTCGCATCAAATTTATAAATATTTCCCACCAAAACCTTTAGTGTGGATTTGACATCCTGATTTAGCTTTACCACATCTCCAATTTGCAGATTGAGAAGGTCGTTTACGGTAATGTTACACTCTCCCAAAACTGCCCGAATTGGAATGGTGATTTTGCCAAGTTTGCTCTCCAGTTTTCCTTTATAGTCCTCGATATGTTCCTCATCCCTTTTCACACTGAACCATTGCTTTGTGTTGAGTCGATTCATAATCGGTTCAATGGTCATATGCGGGATACAAATATTAACCATATCCGCGATGTCCCCAATGCGAATGTTTAGTGTGATTAGTGCAACCATTTCATTGGGCTCTATAATTTCCGCAAATTGAACATTGGTTTCCATTTTTTCTAGTGTAGGCTTGACATCGATAAAATTGTTCCAGGGCTCTCTCATCATCTCAGCTAGCTTTTCTGCAAACCTCAATAACAATACACTCTCAATCTCGGTAAATTCTCTGTCCTTTTTGAGTTCTGAGCCTTGCCCCCCTAATATCCTGTCAATAATGCCAAATGCTATTTTTGAAGAAAGCTTCATCATAATCGAACCTTTTAATGGCTTAAAATTAATGAGTGTAAATACAAGTGGGTTAAATAGTGCACCACTAAACTCTTTATAAGTAAGTGCTTCTACGCTTTCAACCTGCACATGAGAAGAGAGTCTTAAAAACCCAGATAGATAGCTCGAAAGCTGTCTTGAATAGTTATCATGAATAATCTCTAAAGTTTTTAAATGTTCTCTGGAAAACTTAGATGGTCTTTTAAAGTCATAATCTTTGATTACATGTTCGTTTGACTTAATCTCATTCGCATCCAGCTCTCCGGTGCTAATAGCCGAAAGCAGCGCATCAATCTCACTTTGAGATAGCACATCTGCCATAAATCGTCCTCCTTCAAATTATAAGCTACATTTTAGTTTAACAAGTTTATTACAAAAAATACGTCTGCCTACTGAATTAGCTTATCTGTAAAATAAACCGTTGCAACCATTTTGGAATCGAACTTTTGGTTGATTGCATTTGCAATGTCTACCTGAAGATTGTAAATCGTACTTGCACTTTCCAAGTCTTCAACTTTGGCAGTCGTGATGATCTTCTCCACCTCTTGTTTAATCAAATCCAACTTCTTATCAAACTCTGGTCTCAACTTTTTATACTTCTTTTCTTTTATGTTGAGCCCCAAACTAATTGTGATCACAAGTATTTTGGACTCGCCCTCTCTTGTCTTGATATTGTAAGGCGCTCTTTCAACCACCTTAAAAATGTCTAGATTTAGCGGACTAATTTCTTCCAAAACTTTAGGAGGATTGGTATCTTGTTCAATTTGTTCCTTCATGAGTTTTTGGTTATCGTCTAATTTTTGAAAAAGCAAAAATAACAAAGCAATAATGCCTATCGATATAATGATCATGATTAGAAGTAACCCAATCGTTGCACCACTACCCCCGCCTTGTTTTTCCTTCTTAGGTTTTACCTTTTTTTCCTCTTTCTTTTCTCCTCCAGTCTCCGCCTCATTTTCTTTGTCCTTTTTAACTTCATCTGCCATTTTTTTATCACTCCTCTAAAATTTATTTTATATCTGTAACATATTGAGATATGATCTTAATTTGCACCCTTCTATTTTGGGCTCGTCCCTCCACCGTTTCATTTGTGGCAACCGGTGTAAACTCTCCAAACCCCTCAGCCGAAATCGCTTTGGGATCCATTCCCTTTTCTTCCACTAGATATCGAAGCACCGCAATCGCTCTTGCTCCTGATAATTCCCAGTTGCTCGGAAAGATGGCTGTCTTTATCGGAACGTTATCGGTATGCCCTTCCACACGAATATGATTCTGAGTCAGCTTTTTTAGTTCCACCGATAATGTTTCTAACATTTCTTTGGCTGCAGGTTTTATATTTGCTTTGGCTGATTCAAAAAGGATTGAATCATTAAATGTAAGTTCCACATAGTCTGCCTCCTTTTTAACCTCAATGTCTGAAATCATTTTGTTGTCTTCTAAGAATTTTCCCAGCTCTTCC
>JAVBPT010000006.1:0-12593 GCA_031549455.1 Eubacteriales bacterium | reverse complement strand
AGGCATTCAAACAGTTCATTATGCTGTATAATGATGAGATGAAACAGCAATCTCTACAAGAATTAAATCTGCAAGTTGTTTTGGAAAAAATGAATGATTCTTCAATGCCTTTTGCATCCTCTTTTCTGAAACAAATAGTGAATTGTATGGCAGAGATTAAAAATGGAGTGATTGATATGTCAGAACAGGTTTTAGAACTTGTCGAGACCTCAAATAATATTGGAACGTTTCTTGCAGCAGAAAACAAATTTGAAATAGGGTGCTTTGTGAGAAGCTCAAAAGAAAATCATTTAGACCGCGAGGAAGAGTCTTTTAAAAAGCTAGCTCAAAAGTATCATCTGACTCTTGAAATCTCCAATCGTTATCCATGTTGGGAATATAATGATGGTTCCGTATTAAAAGAATTGGTCCAACGATGTTATAAGCGGATGTTTGAAAAGGAAATCAAGGTTGAAATGGTTCACGCCGGACTAGAATGTGCTCTCTTTGCAGAAGGCGCCAAACTGGATATCGTTTCAATCGGACCCAATATGTCGTTTATTCATACACCGGATGAGCGGCTTGAGATCGCATCTGTTGAACGAATGTACAATTTTCTTATCCATCTCCTTAAAAACATTCAGACATTATTGCAATGATTTTTCATATACTGTATGAAAAGAACGTTTTTTGGAGAATAAATGGAGAATATCAGTAGCGAGAAGTACGACTTATTAAAAGAGGTGCTCAGTCACTACGATTTTACAGTTAAAAAGATTATACCAATCAGAAGCGCCTACTATGTAGAAACGGATCAAAAGTTATTCTGCTTAAAAGAGTTTAAACACAATCCAGACAAAGCAGAAAGGACCTATAAAATTACCAAATTTTTAATTGATCAAAACTTTACAAATGTTCCGGATTATTATCTTACAAGGGAAGGAGAACGGGTAATTTATTGCTCCAATCGTTTTTATTACCTAACTGAATGGATTGATGGTAGAGAAGCGAATTTCAAAAATATTGTTGAATTTCAGGATACCATCCAAATTCTTGCAGAGTATAACAATAGATTGAAAAATATTGATCTTCATTTTGAGCGTATAAAGGACAAAGAATTAAATCTGCTTATAGATTATAAGAAAAAAATTAAGATGCTAAAAGATTATAAAAAACTTTATAATCGAAATAGAGGTCAAAACAAAGTGAATGACATCTATGTTCAAAACATTGATAAATCCCTATTACTTGCTAGGCGCTGTCTTAAAATTTTAAAGGATTCCCACTATCTAAAACTGCATAAGATAAGCCTTTTAAACAAACAATGTATTCATGATAGCATTTATTATCAAAACATCTTGATTGATATCAATCAAAAGTATTATATCATTGACTTAGATAGCACACGTTATGGAATGCGAATTTATGATCTCGGCAAACTTTTAAGAAGAACAATAAGTGCGGCTAAACACCATTTTGAAATGGGAGAAATCAGAAAAACAATTCAAATCTACCACGAGGCAAGTCCAATCTCAAAGGATGAGCTCAGTATTCTTTACTCCATTATTGCGTTTCCACATAAATTTTGGAAACTTGGCAAAAAACGATTTATCAATCACAAACCATGGAGCGAGGAAAAGTTTTTGAGAAAGGTAAGACGGCATTCGGAAAATTTAGACAAACAACTTTTAATTTTAGATACTATGGATAAATAGGAAGGAAGGGTAAACTATGCGATTAACATTTTTAGGGGCAGCAAAAACAGTAACAGGATCATGCTTTTGGCTAGAGGCGGATAACCACAATATTCTGATTGACTGTGGAATGTTTCAAGGACATAATAAAGAAAACCAAATGAACTTTGAGCCATTTCCATTCTCTCCAAGCGACATTGATTATATTCTGGTTACACATGCTCACATCGATCACACCGGTAGAATCCCTAAAATATGCAAAGATGGTTTTAAAAATAAAATTATTTGTACCAAAGCGACGTATGATCTTTGTACAGTAATGTTGCCGGATAGTGGTTTTATACAGGAGCAGGAAACCGAATGGAAAAATAGAAAGTTAAAAAGAGAAGGGAAAAAGAAGCTGGAGCCTTTATACACACATCAAGATGCAGTAGATTGCCTGGAATACTTTTCACCTATTAACTATTATGAGGAAATCTCATTAACGGAACATATCAAAATAAAGTTTTTGGATGCCGGTCACCTACTTGGTTCAGCCATGATCGAGATGTGGGTAACTGAAAACGATAAACAAACCAAAATTGTATTCACAGGGGACATTGGCAATGAATCACTTCCATTAGTAAATGAACCGGACGTGATCGAGGAAGCAGATTATCTGATTATGGAATCCACCTATGGAGGAAGGTTTCATAAGGAAGACGAAGTAGGAAGGATCGTAAAATTCCTTGATAACATCAGACCCGTAATTGAAAAAGGAGGCAATGTCGTGATCCCGTCATTTGCTGTTGGAAGAACCCAAGAGTTAATTTATGATTTAAAAAAATACAAGGATAAACACCCAAATCAGGTAGAGTTTTTAGAAAAAGTACCCGTGTATGTGGATAGCCCGCTAGCAATATCTGCTACAGAAATCTTTAGAAAAAATGCAGAATGCTTTAATGAAGAGGCACGAAAATATGTGCTGGAAGGGAATCATCCACTAGAATTTGAGGGTCTTAAGTTTACCAAAACGCCAGAGGAATCCATGCTATTAAATGAAACACCTGGCGCCAAACTGATTCTTTCTGCCAGTGGCATGTGTGAAGCAGGAAGAATTAAACACCATTTAAAATATAATCTGTGGCGAGACGATAGTGTTATTGTTTTTGTTGGCTACCAAGCTGAAGGAACACTCGGACGAATGATTGTAGATGGCGTTGAAAAGGTCAAAATTTATGGACAAGTTGTGACCGTAAAATCCAAAATTGTCAGCATTCAAGGCTATTCCGGTCATGCCGACCAGAACGGGCTAGACAAATGGGTCTCCCATCTGAAGAAAAAACCAAGAAAAATCTTCTTGGTGCATGGCGAAACCGAATGCCAACATGCGTTGTCAGAGGTCCTCACAAACGAAATGGGACACACAGTGGTGATTCCAGAACACGGAGACCGTTACGAATTTGATTTATTTGATGCAGTTCAAACCACATCCTATACAGATCTTCGAAATAAATTTGTTAGACTGCAACTGCTTGCGCAAATTGAAATTTTACAGGATGAGGCGGATATGCTATTTTCACAAATTGATCAAATTAGCCTAAATGATAAATCGGACGAAGAAATTATGGCTCTTTATCAAAAGCTGCTTGAAGTAGAAAAAGAGCTTAGAAAGATAAAATTTAATACAATAAAATAAACTTTGGGGGAAAAGAATGAAAGTTTTGATCATTAACTCAGGAAGCTCATCGCTTAAATATCAACTAATTCAAATGGAAGACGAATCCGTGCTTGCGAGCGGATATTGTGAAAAGGTAACCATACCAGGTAGTTTTACAAATCATACCGCACATAGCCAAAAAGTGAAGACAGAAAGAGAACTTCCAACTCATAAAGAGGCGGTTGAACTTATGATTGAACTTCTTACAACTGGGGAAAATAAAGTAATAGACAGTATAAGCGAAATTGATGCGATTGGCCATAGAGTGGTCCATGGAGGCGAGAAGTTTAAAAACTCCATTCTGGTTACAGATGAAATTGTAAATGAAATCGACGCGCTTAGCCCACTTGCTCCATTACATAACCCAGCAGGTGTGATCGGACTCAGAGAGTGTAGAAACATTTTTGGGTCAGAGATTCCGATGGTGGCTGTCTTTGACACCTCCTTTCATCAAACAATGGAACCTTACGCTTACCTTTATGCGTTGCCTTATGAATATTATGAAAAATACCAAGTGAGAAGATATGGCTTTCATGGCACCTCTCACCAATTTGTTTCTGAAAGAGTTGCCACACTAATGGGGAAACCATTAGAAGAATTAAAAATCATTTCCTGTCATCTTGGAAATGGAGCCAGTGTGTGTGCAATTAATAAGGGAAGGGTACAGGATACCTCTATGGGACTTACACCACTGGAAGGTCTTATGATGGGCACAAGGTCTGGCGACCTTGACCCGGCAGTGATTAAGTTTTTGATGGAAAAAGAGAATATTTCTGTACAAGATCTGGATACAATTCTGAATAAAAAATCCGGATTTATAGGAGTGTCTGGCATCTCAAATGATCAACGTGATGTAGAAAATGCAAGTTTTGAGGGAAATGAACGTGCATTGCTTGCGATTAAGATGTATGAATATCGAATTGCTAAATATATTGGTGCTTATGTCGCGGCAATGAATGGGGTGGATACGATTCTCTTTACAGCGGGAATCGGAGAAAACGCTATTCATAGAAGAGAAAATGTGATTTCCTACCTCGGATATCTTGGCATTATGCTGGATAGAGAAAAAAACGATCTTGGGAAACAAGAGGGAGAAATCAGCACAAACGATTCGAAGGTAAAAGTATTTGTGATTCCAACTAATGAGGAACTAATGATCGCCCGTGAAACCGAAAAAATGGTTGAATTTAAAAAACATACTGTATAAAATTTTCCAACCCTGCCAATAATATACCTAAATACATATGAAGGGAGCAGCTTATGTATATGGGTAGTTATAACAGGTCTAAAAAAAATCGTAAAAGTATCAAATTTAATCCACTTGTAGTTTTATTAACACTACTTGGTTTTATTGTTGTAACCTATTTACTGCTTTTTGATAACATTCTAACCAACCTGAATAAAAATTTATTAAGCGCGACAGACCAAGAAAAAATCCCAGCAAAGAACGTTTCTACCACAGTAAATCGTGTTACCCCTTCTACAGAGTTTATATTTCGTTATCATTATACAGAAGATGACAACTTGGTAGAAAAAAAAGAAAAGCCTTCCTATTATGAAATTAATATGACAGAAGAAGATTTGAAAGAAAAATATAAATCCTGGAGCATTGTCTCTTTTTCTCAGGAACAGGTTGTCTTTGAGCAAAAAGTAGAGAACAAAGCACCTGATTATTATGTTATCGGCGAAAAGGATGGCTATATTGCCATTTACTATGAAAATCCTGAACTTGGCCTCAGATTGAGGGAGATTGTACAAAGACCCATCAACTCACTACCAGTGGATGAGCAGAATAAAATAAAAGAAGGCATCATCATTTATGGGGAAGAAAATTTGATCAAGGTCTTGGAGGATTATACCTCATAAGTTTGTGCTTTATACAAGCTTTTTTTATTGCCAAAACCAAAATATTGCATACTATGATATATAAAGAATAAGAGGAGTATTTTGATGAAATTTGCTATTTTAGGAGGAGATACAAGACAATTGTATCTAGCAAATATTCTGGTTAAAAATAATCATGATGTGTATATATTTGGTGAGAAAAACGAAAAAGTGAGTATGGTAAACGACAAAGTAAAATATGACCATCACTTAGAAGAAGTCATTAAAAAATGTGATACCATTATTTTCGGCATTCCTTTTACCAGAGATAATCTAACGGTTAATAACACCTTTATGGATGTTAAAATTAACTTAACAAAGCTCTATGAATTGATTTATGATAAATTCATTATTACCGGAATGATTCATGCGGATATCATTAAAAACTTGGAGAACAACAATAATAAGATCATCGATTTGTTAGAATTACCTGAATTTGCGATTTATAATGCAGTGGCTACCGCGGAAGGAACCATCGAACTAGCCATCACGGGCAGCAAGATCAATATTTCAAAGAGTAGTGTGTTGATTTTAGGTTTTGGTAAATGTGGAAAGATTCTGGCTGATAAATTCAAAGGAATTGGAGCCAGCGTAACGGTGGTTGCTAGAAAGGCAAGCGATATCGCTTTTATTGAAAGTTATGGCTATAATGCCCTAAACTTTAAAAACTTTGCATCAAGGCTTAAAGACTTTCAATTTATTATCAACACCGTCCCTGAGATTGTGTTGGGGAAAGCAGAACTCGAAAACGTAGACCCAGATTCGCTCATTATTGATATCGCACAAGCACCAGGTGGTCTAGACTGGGAAGCCTCTAAGGAATTAAAACTGCAAACCATTCACGCACTTGGCATTCCCGGAAAGATTTCTCCACTGGATTCGGCCGAGATTATCTATAAGATTATGAAGCATTTTTTCGATTTTTTATCCTAATCTTGTAAGCACAAAAAAGCTAAATTGAAATACTATGTATTAAGTAATTTTTTTAAGAAGGTTTTTATGAGCAAGTTAGATGGAATGAGGCTTGGATGGGGAATCTGCGCTTCATATTGTAACTATGATATTATCTTAAAACAAATGGAAAATATAAAACAAAAACATGATATAGAAATTATTCCGATTATGACCGAGAATGCAAGTATGTTTGATACACGTTTTGGAAAAGCAGAGGAGATTATGAGCAGGATAGAAGAGATCACGGGAAACAAGATTCTAACAAATCTGGTGGAAGTAGAACCTCTTGGACCAAAGAGTATGATTGACTTAATCGTGATTTGTCCTTGCACAGGAAATACCATGGCAAAGCTCGCAAATGGTATTACCGACAATTCTGTTTTGGGAGCGATTAAAACACTCAGAAGAAACAATAAAACCACCATTTTGGCTATTGCATCCAATGATATCCTGGGGCTGAACATGAAGAACGTGGGGGTTCTTATGAGTACCAAAGATATCTATTTTGTTCCATTTAAGATGGATAAACCAGCAGAGAAACCAAATAGCATGGTCAGCGATTTTGAATTATTGGAAATGACAATTGAAAATGCATTGGACGGGATTCCGTTGCAACCTGTTATTTTATAAAAAAAGGATGTAGCCGAAAGGTTACATCTAATTTTATTTTGCGGCCGTAGCCATTTATTTAGAAAACGAAAGTGAAAATTCGACCTGATTTTTCCTCAATAATAACCCTACGTTTTGTTTTTCCATTAAAAGGATAAGCCGGGTACGATTTTGTTACATCAAGGTTTCTTTTTAGATGGTAGGTTACATTGAAGGAAGAAATCTCCGGATTAGCGGATACGACGCGCAACACCTCATCTTTTGAGACCGTTACCACAAGAAGAACTTCCTCTTCCGAGGTTGCTACAAGTAAAAACAGTGGCCGTTCATTCGAAAAGGTGAGTTCATGTATGGAATAACCGTCCTTAGAGAGTGGAGCATCAAGCCAAAATATTTTTGGCTTTTGTAACCGAAAATCTTTGCCTTCGTTTTTGAACTCTATCACCCCGGCCCCATGATTTTCAATTCCCACTTTTGATTTTCTGATAATCGGAATAATTTTTCTAAGATCCAGCATTTTTAACATCTCCCTCAGAACGTAATAGAGTACATTTGTGCCAAAAGCGCTATAATAACACCCCCAAAAATAAGAATAAACCAAACGGTTTTAAAAATATATAAATACCTTACGGTAAAAAATGAATACCTACTTTATATCCTTTATATCATAGATTGTCAGAAATGTAAACAAAAAAAGATGTAACCGTAGTTACATCAAATGTAAGGCCGTAGCCTAAATTTTAGAATCTAAATTCGTACTTTCTCCTCTGAGTCTTCCCTATAAAAGGAGTGATTGTAAGCCTGCTTTCACCTATTCTATCGTCTGGTGATGAAAAGTCTAATGTCTCAAGGTACAATGCCGCACCGCCGATGATTCTGCTGTATTCCGTACTGGAAATTTTTGCGCTGTAATTGCTAATTTCCGGCTCTGAAAGGCTGACGTGTAGTTTGTCATCAACCAACGTCGCTGCACATTCTGCCATCCCATTTAGTAGAAAAGCAAAATAGTGAAGTTTTACTGTTCCCGCATGCCAAAACCAAAAATGGGCACGATACGACCTCGTCGGATCATTTGTCTGGACCTCCGTAAGAATTTGCTCCTCGCCATTTAAAATAATGTAGTCGTTTTCAAGACTTCTAAGCATCAGCGTCTCACCGCTTTGGTTTAAAATGCCACATTCTACACCGTGAATCGTTGGGTATATCCTGCTTGTGTCAAACATTTTGAACACTTCCTTTTTTATTATTAAGCAGATTGCTAGATGACGGGAACTGGAAAGAACACCTCCGAATTTAGTAAACTACCCAAATGGGTCAAAATAAAAATATCACAACGGATAGAAAAAAACTAGTTATCACTATATCATGATTTCCATATTTTGTAAAGTTATTTTGTTGAATTAATTAGACAAAAAAGGCAAATAATAACTGAAGAATACATTATGGAGGCACTATGAAGTTACAAAAAGTTATTGTTATTCCAAAAATTCCCGATAAGATTGTGGGATTAAAAGAAATTGCAAACAACCTATGGTGGAGTTGGAATGCAGATGCCATTAAGCTCTTTTCGACGATTGACCCAGATGGTTGGGAAAAGGTGAACCATAACCCCATTAAGTTTTTAAACACCGTGGATGAGGAGAAGCTTATCAAAGCTTCTGAGAATGACCGATACATGACCAACTATAACATGGTGATCAACAAATTCGACCGATATATGACCAACATTCACACATGGATAAAAGATACTTATAGAGAATACAAGGATGCCCAAATCGCCTATTTTTGCGCTGAATACGGACTATCCGAATCCTTTCCAAACTACTCAGGAGGTCTCGGGATCCTCGCAGGAGATTACCTAAAGTCTGCGAGCGACCTCGGGATTAACATGGTTGCGGTTGGACTTTTATATAAGACCGGCTATTTTATTCAAAGGATCAATGAATATGGTGAGCAAGTTCATCTATATGAGGAAAATGATTTTTCAGACTTCCCGCTCTCGATTGTGAAAGATAAGGAAGAAAACCGAATTTTAATCGAGGTCTACATGGCCGATAAGACGCTCTATGCACAGGCCTGGGAGTTAAAAGTAGGCATCAATAAACTTTACCTACTCGACATGGACATTGATGAAAACCCACCCGAATATCGTAAAATAAGTTATACCTTATATGACTCTGGGCCAGATATCCGAATTAAACAAGAAATATTGCTTGGTATAGGAGGGGTAAAGCTACTTGAAACACTCAACCTGAACATTGCTACATGGCATATGAACGAAGGGCATTCAGCCTTTCTTATAATTGAAAGAATTTTGGGCGAAATGAAGCGACACAAAATTAACTTCTACGAAGCCTTTGAGGCGATTAAATCCAATACGGTCTTCACAACGCATACGCCTGTTCCTGCCGGAAATGATGTTTTCTTTCAGGACACGATTGAGCTCTTTCTGGATTTCTATATCAGTAGGCTTGGCATTAGCAAAAAGGAATTCTTTAACCTTGCCACCATATACCCGGAGGAAAAGGTATTTAGTATGACTGTTTTTGCACTCAAAACCTCATCTTATTCAAATGGGGTTTCTAAATTACACCAAGAGGTCTCTAAAAAAATGTGGCATGGTATTTGGAACAAACTCCCTTATGATGAGATTCCGATCGATTATGTGACCAATGGCGTACACACCATGACCTGGCAAGCAGATGAAATTTCGAGACTAGTTGGAGCAAATACAGAGGAGCTAAATAGAACATCCGTTGACTCAGCTTCCGTCTGGGAAGCAGTAGATGATGTTCCGGATGAGCTCCTCTGGAAAAAACATCAAGATCTCAAGCGAAACCTATTTAAAGAAATTGCAAAAAACGATGTAAAACTAGACCCGAACGTGCTGACTATTGGATTTGCAAGACGATTTGCTACCTACAAAAGAGCCGATTTACTCTTTCGGGATCTTGAACGCATTCAAAAGATTGTGAACTACAAAGAAACCCCCATTCAGATTATTTTCGCAGGGAAAGCCCATCCAGCAGATGCACCAGGTCAAAGCATCATTCGAAAAATTGTGGAGTTGTCAAAAATGGAGGGGTTTAAAAACAAAATGATTCTACTTGAAAACTATGATATGGGCATAGCAAAAAAATTGGTACAAGGTGTGGATATTTGGATGAATACCCCAAGAAGGCCATATGAGGCTTCTGGCACCAGTGGCCAAAAGGCGGCCATCAATGGAGTAATAAATTTTAGTGTATTAGATGGATGGTGGCCGGAAGCCTATAATAAGACCAATGGATTTGCTATTGGAACCTATGAAGACTTTGAGAGCGAGGAAACACAGGATGACTTTGATGCTCACTCACTCTATCACATTCTGGAAAATGAGATTCTTCCGATGTATTATGAAAAGAACAAGGCCGGTTATTCTGAAAGGTGGGTACGTTATATGAAGAACTCGATTAAGAGTATCACACCCCAATTTAATATGCATAGACAATTAAAGGAGTATTTCGCAAAGTTCTATATTGAATGTATTCAGAATAAGAATTTATTCTACAGTGAGGATTTCGAAGTGGCCCGATATGTATCCAAGTGGAAAGAAAAAGTAACCCGTTCCTGGAATAACATTCGTTTTGTCAATGAAATTTCAACTGCAAAACAAAAGAACACGCTAGGGGACGAAATCAGACTATCCACCATTGTTAATCTCGAAAGTTTAAGCGAGGAAGATGTGAGAGTAGAGGCTTATATTGGAGAGCTCAATGATAAAGAAGAGGTTGTAAATTATCGAATTATTCCAATGAAAGCCAAGGAGATCGTATCCAAAAATACCTACCAGTATGAGGCCAATATTCGGCTTGATACCGCAGGAGTGTATGGGCTGAATACACGGATCGTTCCAAACAGCAAGTTTGCAAAGGATACGGATCTTGGACTCATTAAATGGTCAAAATAATGCTTGCATATTTAAAAAATCTATGATAGTATTACTAGTAGAATATAAAAACGATGAGAAAGATAAGTACGTTAATGTAGGTATCAAGAGAGGAAAAGGATAGCTGAGAACTTTTCTATAACCGAGTTAACTGAAAACCAGCTTTTGAGTATGTTTCCGAAATCCAAAGTAAGAAACGTCGCATACGCGTTAAAAATGTTAAGTTATAAATTTGAGTGGAACCGCGACTTGTCGCCTCATGGTTTTCACTTTTTTTATTTGTAAATATTGATTAGGAGGTGTTCATATGTGTAAGCTTGAATTAAAGGATGGCAGTATCATAGAGGTTGAAAAAGGAACCAAAAATATTGATGTTGTCAAAAAAATATCAGAGGGGTTGGCAAGAAATACAGCTTGTATTCAATTTAATGATGAAATACAAGATGTACAAAAAGAGGTAAACGCTGATGGAAAGTTTACGGTCATCACACTGGATGAACCGGCTGGATTGAAAGTCTTTTGGCATACGTCCAGTCATATCTTGGCTCAGGCTGTAACAAGGCTTTTTCCAGATGTATTGCTGACGATTGGCCCCGCAACAGATAATGGTTTTTATTACGACTTTGATATAAAACAAAACTTTACAGAAGAAGACTTTATAAAGATCGAAGAAGAAATGAAGAAAATTGTCAAAGAGGAGCTTGCAATTACCTACTTCGAGCTACCTAGAGAAGAGGCTCTAAAACAAGTAAAGGATAATCCGTATAAAGTTGAACTAATTAACGAGCTTCCAAAAGACGCTGTGATCTCGTTTTATAAACAGGGAGATTTTGTGGACCTTTGCGCGGGACCGCATCTGAATAATACGAAACACATCAAAGCATTTAAGATCATGTCCTCTACCGGTGCCTACTGGAGAGGTTCCGAGAAGAATAAGATGTTAAATAGACTTTATGCTATCAGCTTTCCAAAAGCAAATATGTTAGAAGAGTACATCACCAAAAGAGAAGAGGCTTTAAAACGTGATCATAATAGGCTCGGAAGAGAACTCGAGATTTTTACAACTGCCGAACAAATCGGACAGGGACTTCCACTTTTAATGCCAAATGGGGCACGTATCGTTCAATTGCTTGAACGCTTTGTTGAAGATGAAGAACAACGAAGAGGATATGTCCTTACCAAAACCCCATTCATGGCCAAAAAAGATTTATATGAATTATCCGGGCACTGGCAACATTATAAAGATGGAATGTTTATTCTAGGAGATGAACAAAAAGAGGATGAGGTCTTTGCATTAAGACCCATGACCTGCCCATTCCAATTTATGATCTATAAGGCCAGTCAAAAAAGTTATAAAGATCTACCTATACGATACAATGAAACCTCAACCCTATTCAGAAATGAATCCTCTGGTGAAATGCATGGTTTAACACGTCTCCGCCAATTTACTTTATCAGAGGGACATCTAGTGGTTCGAAAAGACCAACTTGAGGAAGAGTTTAGAGGCGTGGTGGACTTAATCTATTTTATGATGAAAACACTTGGCATCGAGAAGGACGTGACTTACCGTTTCTCAAAATGGGATCCAAATAACAAAGAAAAGTACCTCGATATGCCTGAGGCCTGGGAAAGTGCCGAAAACGAAATGCGTAAAATACTGGATGCTCTAAAAATCAATTATATTGAGGCGGTGGGCGAGGCAGCCTTCTACGGACCCAAATTGGATATTCAGTTTAAGAATGTGCATGGAAAAGAGGATACCATCATCACCGTACAAATTGACTTTGCACTTGCTGAAAAGTTTGATATGTACTATATGGATAGCGACGGGTCTAAAAAACGACCA
>JAVBPT010000032.1:0-4477 GCA_031549455.1 Eubacteriales bacterium | reverse complement strand
TTATCGATACCTTGGAATCCAGAATAATATATTTATCCTCGGGAAGTTTAATCATGTAATCCGGCTTTAAGTTCGTCCCCTCCTCGTTCGTCGTATTTACGCCAATTCCCTGCGTCACATATTCCGACCCTTCTCTCAATCCTGAGGCCTCTAATATTCTTTGTAGAACCACTTCACCCCAAGCCCCTTGCTTTTTAATATCTCCTTTTAACGCACGTGTGAGCTTATCTGTCTCCTTGGCCATCTCCATATTCATTTTCTCAAGCACACTCACCTTTTCCAAAAGTCTGGTGTTCCGTTCTATGTATTCCTTATTATTGTTCTCAAGCCTTTGCTTAAATTCGGTCAAGTTTTCTTCTAATGGCTTCAGGACCTCATGACTTTCTTCCTTAAAGTTCTTTTGCCTCTCCTCCAAAATATCATTGGCCAAATTTTTAAACGCATCTCCAAACCGAAGCTCCAAATTTTGTCCTTTCTTTATCTCCTTTTTTAACGAAGTCACCCTTTGAAGCATAAACAAAAAAGTAAAAAAAGTTCCAATTCCTACCCCGACTAGCAAAAACAAAAGATTTTCGTTCATCTAACCCTCCAAAATAAAAAAGAAAATGCTACTATTTTCTTTTTTGTTTATTTTATGCATTCTCCATATTATCCCAATCACAAATCTCCACATACTTTCCGGTCCCAATTGCAACACAGCTCATGGCATCGTCTGCTATTACTGCATCGATTCCCGTTTTTTCTTGAATTAGTTTATCAAGACCAAACAGAAAGCTTCCACCACCAGTCATCACAATTCCCCTATTTGAAATATCGGAAGCAAGTTCTGGGGGCGTCTTTTCCAAAACGGAATGGACCGCTTCTGCAATATTATTCACTGGCTCTTTCAGCGCCTCTAACATCTCGCTTGAAGTCACTGCAATCGTTTTAGGAAGCCCTGTAATAAGATTTCTTCCTCTCACATTCATTTCTTTTTCTTCGTCCCTTGGATAGGCACATCCAATTCCTATTTTTAACTCTTCCGCTGTCCTATCTCCAACAAGCAGATTATATTTTTTTCTCATATATTTAACAATTGCCTCATCAAAGTTATCTCCAGCCACTTTTAAAGAGGTACTCACCACATTACCACCCAATGAAATAACAGCAATATCCGTCGTCCCCCCACCGATATCCACAACCATGCTTCCACATGCTCTTGTAATATCGATTCCAGCTCCAATTGCAGCAGCGATTGGTTCCTCGATCGTTGTTACCTTTCTAGCACCCGCTTGCTTTGCTGCATCTCTCACTGCTCTTTTTTCCACTTCTGTTACACCACTCGGTATGCAAACCGCGATACGTGGTTTTAGGAACATCTTTCTTTTGGTTATCTTATTAATAAAATACTTGAGCATTTTTTCAGTTGAATCATAATCAGAAATAACCCCTTCTTTTAGAGGTCTTATTGCCACAATGTTTCCCGGCGTTCTACCAATCATTTTTCTAGCCTCTTCTCCAACCGCCAGGAGTTCATTTGTATCTTTATTAATCGCAACAACAGAGGGTTCACGTAAGACGATGCCTTGTCCTTTTACATATACTAGCACGGTTGCTGTTCCCAAATCAATCCCTATGTCTAATCCAAACATCTTTATCCCCCTTGTAAATATTTATTTATATTATTACTTTTTTATGTAATTATAATCAAATATTTTCATTTTTCAATGGATTTATTTAAATTTCCGAAGTTTTCACATTTTCCTCAGATTGACATTTCCTAAAAATATGATATTCTGATATCAGTTTTTTAAAGGAGAACATGATGAAACTCGGAATTGTAGGCCTGCCAAATGTAGGTAAAAGCACACTCTTTAACTGTTTGACCAACACCAAAAATGCTGAAAGTGCGAATTATCCATTTTGCACCATAGATCCAAATATTGGAATTGTAACTGTCCCAGATGAACGTTTGAGCGTTCTTTCAGATATCTATCATTCAAAAAGTGTAGTCCCTGCCATCATCGAATTTGTGGATATTGCCGGTCTTGTAAAAGGAGCCAGCAATGGTGAAGGACTTGGAAACAAATTCTTATCCCACATTCGTGAGGTGGATGCAATTGTTCATGTGGTCAGATGTTTTGAAGACTCCAATATTGTACATGTAAATGGTAGCATTGATCCCATCCGAGATGTGGAAACCATAAATCTGGAACTGATCTTCTCCGATCTTGAGATTCTGGATAGGAAGCTCAGTAAAGTAGAAAAAGAGGTCCGAGCAGACAAAAAATTAGAGTGGCAACTCGGCTTTTTAAAAAATATAAAAGACGCCCTAACGGGGGGCAACTCTATCCGCAATCAAGCATATGAAGAAAATGAAAAGGCCCTTCTAGAGGAGTTAAACCTTCTTTCCTACAAACCTATCATTTATGCTGCAAATGTATTGGATTCAGAACTAGTTCAGGACGACAGAGAAAATGTTCATGTAAATCGGTTAAGAGAACTTGCGCAAAAAGAAGGTGCAAAGGTCTTTGCAATTTCTGCCAAGATTGAAGAAGAACTTGTAGGAATGACCAAAGAGGAAAAAAGCGAATTTTTAAATGAACTAGGTATTACTGAATCCGGACTCGACAAACTGATTAAGGCGAGTTATGAATTGCTAAGCCTGATGAGTTTTTTGACAGCTGGCGAAAAAGAAGTGCGCGCTTGGACCATTAAGAGTGGATCCACCGCTCCAAAAGCCGCAGGCAAAATACACTCGGATTTTGAAAAGGGATTCATCCGAGCTGAGGTTGTAAAGTATGAAGACTTTATAAAAGAAAAATCTATGACTGCGTGCAAAGAAAAAGGTCTAGTTCGAATGGAAGGCAAAACATATATCGTACAAAACAATGACATCATATTATTCCATTTCAATGATTAACAGTAATAAAAGAGAATAGGGGACTATTCTCTTTTATTATGTATTTTTGCTAAACATTTTTATAATACCTCTTAAGAATTTAGGTAAGGTAAAAACATAAATCTTCATAACAACCTCCTAGCACTTTAATAAAAATATCCCTGCCCCAACGCATACTATCGCTATAACAAAGGCCCAAAACATCTTTGGTATTGATAGCGTAATCAGGATGCCAATACCAATCGCAATTAAGAATAGTCCAAGTACTCTTTTCTTCATGACATTCTCCTACTTTGCTTTTATTATATAGTATATTGAGGAGGCGTCAAATATGTGCATATACAAACTTAATCATAGCATGTTTTTTAATATTTCTTCCTGAGTTTGATCAATTAAATATGCAATCGGGATATCCAGAATCGTCTTTGCCCCAACAACACCTTCCCTACTTAGCTTATACACTGCTCTTGCACATGCCACTAAGACACTTGCTGTAAATTCTGGATTATTTTCTAAACTCAACCTAAATTCCATCGAATCCTCATACCCTCCCCCTGTGCTTCCGGTTCTAAATACAAATCCACCATGAGGCATTGCGCTATGATCCCTTACTAATTCCTCTTCCGTAATAAAGTGAACAACGGTGTTATAACCACTAAAATAGTGGGGCATGTTTGTAATCTCCTCTTCAATCTCCCTTTTATCAGCAGAATCCATTGCAACCACAAAGCATTCTCTGATATGTTTTTCTGTGCTTTCTATTTTTTCCGTACTTCCCTCTCTCACGCGGCATACCACCTTCTCATTTGGAATGGTATACTCAACCGCGTCCTTTACTCCGTTTATTCTCCTTATCGCCTCCGAGTGTCCCTGACTTACACCCCTCCCCCAGAATGTGTTTGTCCTCCCATTGGGTAAGATAGCCTCAAATAAAACCCGATTTAGACTAAAAAGTCCCGGATCCCACCCCGTGCTAATCATGCTTACTTTCCCCCCCTCATTACAAGCCTTATCCACTTCTTTAAAATAGCTTTGTATTTTAGCATGAGTGTCAAAGCTATCTACTGTATTAAATCGTCTTGCGTACATCGGGCCTTGCACCGGCAAGTCTGTGGCGGACCCACCGCAAAGGATTAACACATCCACCCGGTCCTCATATTTTTCAATTTCTTTTATACTACATACGGTTGCGGGACTTGCTATATGAATCTTCTCCGGATCCCTTCTTGTAAAGATGTAGGAAAGTTCTATATCATTTGCCGTCTGTACTACCGTCTCAACCCCTTTTCCAACATTTCCATACCCCAGTATTCCGATTCTAATCTTATTCATCGCCTCTCCTTCTATTTGCTCTACAAAAATAGAGTATCTTTATCTTATACTCTATTATAAATCAAAAAAATTGTTTTACAAATTTATTTCTTTTTCCGAAAAGCAATAGGATATTTCTGTGCTTTTCACATCATCAATTTTTTCAATGAAGTGCCCGATCTTGCTCTCCTCCCCCTGAACCACGAGACCAATTACTGCCATATTGGCATCTGTCATGGGAATTCCTAGCCTTCCTTTTACAATGTCATTATGATCCGAAATGAT
>JAVBPT010000025.1:0-2689 GCA_031549455.1 Eubacteriales bacterium | reverse complement strand
TGATAAAACCATACTTTTTATCCTTTCGCACATGGATTAATCCAAGCTCATAATCCGTATAGGCAAAATGATCATATATAAAAGGAATAATCTCCTTCCCGGTGTTGTCAATGATTCCCCATTTGTCATCCTTATACGCTTCTATTCTTCCATGCTCAAACGAAGTTATTCCTTCGTATATGAATGGAATCACTTCTTCGCCAGATGGATCAATACACCCATATTTTCCATTGATGATAACAACCGCAAGGCTCTCTGAAAACTCGAACGCATGATCATACATAAAAGGAATCACTTCTCCTCCCATCGTATCTACATAACCATACTTGTTTTCCTTTTTTGCTGGGATGCGTCCCTCTCCCTCGCCTCCGAACACCCAGTATCCCAGCTCTGTCAGAATATTGCCATCCACTTGATAAGATTGCTCCCCAATGGTGATCAAACCCTCGCTATAGATTGTGATGTAAAACTCGCCAAATGATAAAATCTCCTCTCCTAGTGCATCAACTAGCGATCTTACGCCTGCCTTCTCAACTGCAAACAGATTTTCATTCACGATCTGTATCTCGTTGTAGTCAAAAGGAAGTATGACGTTTTCTTGTAGATCAATAAGCCCCCATCGGTCGCCCTTCTTCGCTAGGATCATTTTTTCATGGAATAAATCCGAGAGCCCATCATAATGCAGCGGAATGATCTCTTCGCCTGACAACGAAAGATAGCCATATTTGCTATTTTTTTCCACTTTAAACAGATCTGCCTGTACCTCCGATATATAACCATACGTGAAAGGAATGATCTCCTTTTGAGTTTGATCAATAACACCCCACATGCCCTCTTTTGAAGTAATGATGCAATCCTCGGCTGTATAGTTTACCCTCTGATCCTGATCCACGCATCCCGTTACAATGATTAACATAAAAAGTATGAGTAATAAAAGTCTTTTCATTCATTTCCTCCTTTTTATTTTTGTGAATTGATCCATTTCACTTTTTCACATCAACGTTTTATCTTACATTCGTATCATGAACTTCTCTTCCAAATATCTTCTAAGTTCTGCTATCTTAATTCTTTCCTGTTTCATGGTATCTCGATCTCTTACAGTCACCGCCTGATCCTCTAACGAATCAAAATCAAAGGTGATGCAATAAGGTGTACCGATTTCATCTTGCCTCCTATATCGTTTACCAATACTTCCAGATTCGTCATACTCGCAGTTATAGAATCTGGAAAGATCTTTATAAAGCTCCTTTGCCTTTTCAGAAAGTTGCTTTGAAAGTGGCATGATTGCCACCTTTACAGGTGCAATGCCCGGATGTAGCTTTAAAACAACCCGAGTATCCCCCTCTCCCACTTCTTCTTCTGAATAGGCATCACATAAAAGCGCCAAAATGGTTCTTTCTACTCCAACAGAAGGCTCAATACAATAAGGTACGTATTTCTCATTTGTTTCTGGATCGAAATACAGGATCTCCTCGCCGGATACACTTGCGTGTGCTTTTAGATCAAAATCTGTCCTATCTGCGATTCCCCAAAGTTCGCCCCACCCAAACGGGAAATTGTATTCGATATCTGTGGTGGCATTGCTATAATGAGAAAGCTCTTCTTTTGCATGATCTCTTAGTTTGATGTTTTCTTTTTGAATTCCGATCGCGTAAAGAAAGTTTGCACAGTAATCTTTCCAGTATTTAAACCACTCAAGGTCCGTTCCGGGTTTACAGAAGAACTCGAGCTCCATTTGCTCAAACTCACGGGTTCTAAAAATGAAGTTTCCTGGCGAAATCTCATTTCGGAAGGATTTTCCGATCTGACCAATTCCAAAAGGAATCTTTTTCCTAGTCGTTCTTTGAACACTTTTAAAGTTGACAAAGATCCCTTGAGCGGTTTCTGGTCTTAGGTAAACCACATTTTTGGAATCCTCCGTAACTCCCTGAAATGTTTTAAACATTAGATTAAATTGGCGAATGGAGGTGAAGTTTTGCTTTCCGCAAGAAGGGCATCCAATTTTCTTGTCTTGAATGTACTTCTCCATGGCTTCGTTAGACCATCCTTCTACCCGTTCCCCTGTCTTATTTTCAAAAATATAATCCTCAATCAGCTTATCTGCTCTAAACCGTTCCTTACATTCCTTACAATCCATCAATGGATCGCTAAAACCACCCACGTGTCCAGAAGCTACCCAAACCTGTGGGTTCATTAAGATCGCCGAATCCAATCCAATGTTGTACTCTGTTTCACGTACAAATTTATCCCACCAAGCACGTTTTACATTGTTTTTAAGTTCTACTCCAAGCGGACCATAATCCCAGGTATTCGCAAGCCCACCATAAATTTCACTCCCGGGATAGATAAATCCCCTGTTCTTCGCTAATGCTATAATCTTTTCAACTGTTGTCATAAATCCCTCCTAAATTTAAAAATAAAAAAAATCCTACATTGCAATGAACATTGCAACATGGGACCATTTGTGGCGTTTCCACCCAATTTCCTATAAAAGGCTTCTCGAATTTTAACGCTCTACGCTGTTACTCCAAAGTTTCCATACCATTCTCAACAATAGGACTCTCACAAACCATCCTAACTCTCTTTTGCCCAAAACAGCACTTTCTCATCGTAATCATATTTGAAATTAGTTTATCACATATTTTTCACATTTTCAATAGCTTTTTATGATATTTTAAGCTTCTTTTTG
>JAVBPT010000028.1:0-76536 GCA_031549455.1 Eubacteriales bacterium | reverse complement strand
ATCCATATTGAAGAGTATGAAATTCAATCTAGAGATACAAAACTTGGGCCTGAAGATATTACAAGAGATATTCCAAACATTGGAGATGATGCAGTAAAGGATCTGGGAGAAGATGGTATTATCCGTGTTGGCGCTAAGGTAGGGCCTGGAGATATTTTGGTTGGAAAAGTGACGCCAAAGGGAGAAACGGAACTAACTGCGGAGGAAAGACTGCTTCGTGCAATTTTTGGAGAAAAATCAAGAGAGGTTAGAGACACCTCGCTCAGGATGCCACATGGTGAAGGTGGTATTGTTCATGATGTAAAAATCTATACAAGAAAAAATTCGGACGAACTGCCACCTGGGGTAAACCAAGTGGTTAGAGTATACATTGCCCAAAAGAGAAAGCTTTCTGTTGGGGACAAAATGGCGGGGAGACATGGAAATAAAGGGGTTGTGTCAAGAGTTCTTCCAGTGGAGGATATGCCATACCTTCCAAATGGTCGACCTGTAGACATTGTTTTAAATCCACTTGGGGTTCCTTCCCGTATGAACATTGGGCAAGTGCTTGAAGTCCATCTGGGACTTGCAGCCGAAGTACTGGGTGTAAAAGTATCCACACCGGTATTCAATGGTGCGGATGAAGATGATGTTAAATATACATTAAAGCTTGCAGATGACTATGCAAATCTGGAATGGAAAGACTTTGAAAAGAAATGGAAGAAAGAACTAGATCCAGATGTATATACGTACCTAGAAAAGAACAAACAAAAACGAAATGAGTGGAAGGATGTTCCAATTGGGCAAGATGGAAAAATATTATTGAAAGATGGTAGAACAGGAGAATTTTTTGACAATCCGGTTACGGTTGGGTTTATGAATTACCTCAAACTACACCATTTGGTTGATGATAAGATGCATGCAAGATCAACGGGACCATACTCACTTGTAACCCAACAGCCACTTGGAGGAAAGGCCCAATTTGGAGGGCAAAGATTTGGAGAGATGGAGGTTTGGGCGCTTGAATCTTTTGGAGCAGCCTATACAATAAGAGAAGTTTTAACTGTTAAATCCGATGATGTGGTGGGACGTGTTAAGACATATGAATCCATTGTAAAGGGAAATCCGATTCCTAAAGCGGGAATCCCAGAATCCTTTAAAGTATTTGTAAAAGAACTTCAATCGCTTGGGCTTGATGTAATCGTGCAAAGTACATCAACAGGTGAGGAAACCCACTTAAATGAGACACTCGAAGGTGATGAATCGCCTGATGTGGCACTTCTTGCAAATGAAGAAAAGGTAATTGAAGAAGACATCGCAGGCATGACTATAAAATATATAGATGATGATGGAGCGCTTGATAGCGATATTGCTACAGCAGATTTCTACGGTGATGATACAACAGAGTAAGTTTGTAAAATTAGGAAGGAGATTTTCATGCCAAAGAGTATTATTGAGACGCCAATGGTTTCAAAATTCAGTTATGATGATTTTGACGTAATGAAAATAAAGATTGCTTCACCGGAAAAGATCCGCGAATGGTCAAGAGGAGAAGTAAAAAAGCCAGAAACAATTAACTATAGAACGCTTAAACCAGAAAGGGACGGTCTGTTTTGTGAGAGAATCTTTGGACCTTCCAAAGACTGGGAGTGCTACTGCGGTAAATACAAGAGAGTACGTTACAAAGGGGTTGTTTGTGACCGTTGTGGCGTTGAGGTAACAAAATCAAAGGTACGAAGAGAAAGAATGGGGCACATCGAACTTGCTGCACCGGTTTCTCATATTTGGTATCTAAAAGGTGTACCAAGCAGGATGGGACTTTTGCTTGACATTTCACCACGTGCTTTAGAAAAAATTATCTATTTCGCAACATATGTTGTGCTAGATGCAGGAGAAACAGGGCTTTCTTATAAAGATTTACTTTCTGAAAATGAATATAGAGAAGCTTGCGATAAATATGGAGAAAAAGCATTTAAAGTTGGAATGGGTGCTGAAGCGGTAAGAGAACTTCTAAAGAAAGTGGATTTGAAAAAGGAATTCACAAGTCTTTCGGCTGAGCTTAAAAAAGCAACGGGACAAAAAAGGATTAGGGCTGTAAAGAGAATGGAAACCGTAAGCGCTTTCATTAAATCAGCCAATATGCCAGAGTGGATGGTAATGGACGTTGTTCCGGTTATTCCACCTGAACTTCGTCCAATGGTACAGCTTGACGGTGGAAGGTTCGCAACCAGTGACCTAAACGATCTATATAGAAGGATCATTAATAGAAACAATCGATTAAGAAGACTTCTTGAGCTTGGAGCACCTGAGATCATTGTTCGAAACGAAAAGAGAATGTTGCAAGAAGCGGTGGATTCCTTAATCGATAATGGTAGAAGAGGTAGAGCGGTAACGGGAGCAGGAAATAGACCTCTAAAATCATTGTCAGATATGTTAAAAGGAAAACAAGGACGTTTTAGACAAAACCTACTGGGCAAACGTGTTGACTACTCAGGACGTTCTGTTATTGTGGTTGGACCAGAACTTAAGTTCTATCAATGTGGTCTGCCAAAGGAAATGGCGATTGAACTATTCAAACCGTTTGTTATGAAAGAATTGGTTGTAAAAGGATTGGCGCATAATATTAAATCTGCTAAGAAGATGATTGAAAGAAACAATTCTCAAATATGGGACATCTTAGAAGAGGTGATTAAAGATCATCCAGTTATGTTGAACAGAGCGCCAACACTTCATAGATTAAGTATTCAGGCATTTGAGCCTGTGCTTGTTGAAGGAAAGGCAATTAAACTACATCCACTTGTTTGTCCTGCATTTAATGCGGACTTTGATGGTGACCAAATGGCGGTACACGTTCCATTGTCATTGGAAGCGCAAGCAGAGTGTAGATTCCTAATGCTTTCCTCGAACAATCTACTTAGACTGTCAGATGGTTCGCCGGTGTGTGTTCCAACACAAGATATGATTCTTGGAACCTACTATCTCACCATTGCGAAAGAGGGGGAACCGGGTGAGGGCAAGATATTTAAAGATGAGAATGAGGTGCTGATGGCTTATTATAATAAGCAAGTGAGCCTTCAATCTAACATTAAAGTAAGAAGAACCTTAGAATTTGATGGAAAAATGGAAAGCGAAATTGTGGCTACCACGGCAGGGAAGATCATTTTCAATGAGATTATTCCACAAGACTTGGAATTTATAGATCGAAGTAAAAAAGAAAACCGATTTAAATATGAAATAGACTTTATTGTAGACAAGAAACAACTTAGCAAGATCATCAAAAGAGCAATCGAAAAACATCCACAAGATGTGGTTGTAAAGATGCTAGATGATATCAAGAGACTAGGATTTAAATATTCGACACAGGGCGCATTGACCATTTCAATTAATGATATGATTATTCCGCCAGAAAAAGAAAATCTTCTAAAAGAAGCAGAAGCGCAAGTGGAAAAGATTGAAGATCTATATCGAAAGGGTCTTATGACCAAGCAAGAAAAACACAATAAGATTGTTGAAACTTGGGTTGGAACCACCGATAAAGTGACCGACGCCCTTATGAATCATCTTGGAAGATACAATCATATTTATATGATGGCTCACTCTGGAGCGAGAGGAAGTAGAAACCAAATCAAACAACTTTCGGGAATGCGTGGAAACATGGCCACAACTTCCGGAGAAATATTAGAATTGCCAATTAAGTCTTCCTTTAAAGAGGGACTCAACGTTCTAGAATACTTTATCTCAGCGCATGGATCTAGGAAGAGTTTATCCGATACTGCTTTACGTACAGCTGACTCAGGATATTTAACAAGACGTCTTGTAGACGTGGCACAGGATGTTATTACCAGAGAGGATGACTGTTTTCATGACCATAAAGAGGTAAAGGGAATCTGGATTTCCGCATTAAAAGAAGGAAACGAACTAATTGAACCATTACATGAACGGATTATCGGAAGATGGTCTATTGAACGAGTTGTCCATCCAAAAACAAAAAAAGTGCTTGTTGAAGCAGACACCTTGATTCTTCCATCGGTAGCAGAAGAGATTGAAAATGCGGGGATTGAAAAGGTATATATACGATCTGTCCTTACTTGTTCAGCAAAAGAGGGTGTTTGTATTAAGTGCTATGGTGCAGATATGGCAACGGGGAAGGTTTCGAAGATAGGGGAAGCAATTGGAATTATTGCGGCACAATCTATTGGGGAACCAGGAACACAGCTTTCCATGAACACGAAGCATACTGGAGGGATTGCAGGAAAAGATATTATACAAGGGTTGCCAAGGGTTGAAGAAATATTCGAAACCAGAAAACCGAAAGGAATGGCTATTATTTCTGAAATTGGAGGAAAGGTTCATCTTGAAGTAGAAGGAAATAAGAGAGAACTTACTGTAAAGAGCAAAGAAGATGCAAAGAGTTATCTTATACCATATGACTCCAAAATTCTTGTAGAAGATGGACAAAAAATTGAGGCTGGGGATAAGCTTACAGAAGGAAGCATTAATCCTCATGATATTCTTGCAATCAATGGAGTTGAGAAAGTACAGGAATATATTGTGAAAGAAATCCAAAGAGTTTACCGTTTACAAGGGGTTGATATCAATGATAAACACGTTGAAGTAATGGTAAAACAAATGCTTAAAAAGGTAAGAATAGAAGATGGTGGGGACTCGGATTACTTGCCAGGTGTCATTGTAGACATTGACGTAATACAAACGGAAAACGAAGCATTAAGAAAGAGCAAAAAGAAACCTGCTGTATACTCGCAAGTATTACTGGGTATTACAAAGGCCTCGCTTTCAACCACTTCATTCCTATCAGCAGCATCCTTCCAAGAAACAACAAGGGTACTTACCGAAGCATCAATCAATGGAAAGAGCGACGTCTTAAAAGGATTAAAAGAAAATGTTATCCTTGGAAAGATTATTCCGGCTGGTACAGGATTAAAGCAGTATAATAAATTGAGCGTTGTGCCAAAAGATGATGAGATTGTGGACGCAATCCTTAAAGAATAATTTTAAAAACTCTGTGCAAACAGAGTTTTTAAAACAGAAAAGGAGGAGGACGTGAAGTTAGTACGAAAAAGAAGAGACATCTTGTATTTATACTTTTATACAGCGAGAGAAATTAATCTCTTATTTGAAAATATAGATAGGTTGTTCTCTAAAGGGGAACAAAGAGGAAATCTTTTACGAACGAATATGTTTAAAGGCAGGGGGATGGACGCGGAGAGCAGGTTGTTTATTAACCTGGTTGAGAATAAGAATATTTTGTTTACAGACGCGAACAACACCAAAATAACACTGAATCTGACATATGATTCTCTCCTTGAGTTTGTTGAACGACTCAAAAAGTTCTTAGATGAGGAGATCTATGATGTGGAGCTTGCAAAAGTTGATTATCTAAATGAATCCTATGTTTTATATGGATTCTACAATAAAAAGGGTCGGAAGAACTCAAATCCATAAAAAAGAGGCTTATAGGACAAGGGAGCAATATTGTTGCAACTGTTGTAATATAAGCTTTTTTATGCTATAATCTATTGTAAATTAAGGGTATGAGATGAATAAAATTAAGACGGTTCTTATATTCATTTTGCTGATTTTATTTATTTATCAGGTATATAGTATATGGTTTGTGACTGCAGAAACAATCCGAACCAGCTTCTGGAGTTTTTTGAGTCCCAATAAGGAGGGAGAAAAAAAGAATCTGGTGACTCCTAACAAGATCATCGTTTCTTTTGGAAATAAACAATATACCGTCGTTAAATCTACCATCATGGAAAGTAAGATCATAGAAGATTATATAGAAGCGATTTATGATAAGATTTTAAAAAGCAACGTAAAGTTTGCCACGGCAACCGAAACGCTGGACACGATCTATGCTATGAAATCAATCATTCTTTCGTATGATACGGAACATATTGATTCCAAATATTTATATGATTTATTTTTGGTATCCAATAAGAACATTGTAAACAGAAATATTCATTTTGATACGGTGATAATTCGCCCCATTACAGGCGTATCGAATGGAACAGAGGTCTACCTTTTGAATAGCAAGGTGGCAGATTCAATATATAAAACGTTTATCAATGATGACACCACAGAAGTATATGGGTTTATAGAAGAACTCAGAGGACTTAGTCAGACCAATATTTATATTTGCACCCTTTTTGATGCAGTGGCCAAGTTTTTTTCGGTCCCACGATTTCTTTTGGCATTTGTCAATGATGCATCCTTTTTAGAGACACAAGCCACGCTCACGAATCCATTTACGGATAGTGACGCGGTTGAGGAATATGCCAATCGATTCTTTGAAAACCCTAGGGCAAAATGGAAAATTAATAAGAATCAGAATAATGTCATTTATGGAGATGCGGAGCGCTCCGTGAAAATAGAACTTGGAGGTTACGTAGAATATACAGAAAGGATCGATAAGAACATTGATACCACACTTACTTCTGCAATTACAATCGCCAATCGATTTTTAACAGCTGATGACTATACAAATAATGAGTTTTATATTAGTCAAATCAGAAAAAATGATAGAGGTTGGAAAATTAATTATAATTACAAAATTGATGATTTTGAATACGTATTGTCTGAGAAATTAAAAGAGCAGTATGCGATAGAAAGTCCGATCGAGGTGATCGTTTTATCCAATGAGGTGGTGAGTTATAGGAGGCTTGTGAGAAGTATTAGTTTCGGAATGAAGCCAGAGGCGATTTCTTTTTCCTCCTATATTGATGTACTAGAAAATTTATTTGTGGATTTGGATGGCCAATTAATCGAGGATATGCTCCTGGCTTACTATGAAGCAGAAGATGAAGTGGAAACCTCTTTATCATGGATTGTGAAGACAAAAGAAAAAATATTTTCTCGCAAAATAGGAGGAGGTGAATAATGGACTGGTCAAAAACTACCAATATTATTCTGATTCTTCTTTTGATTCTAAATGTCTTTCTGAGAGTGGTTGTGGTTTTGGAAAACAAAAAGACCTATACAATTGGAGAAGAGAGAATTGAAAATATCAAAAATATAGCGAATAAAAATAATGTAAAATTGAATTTCGATAGCTTTACAGAATATTACCCCATGAAGTGTATTGAGCTTTCAAAGATGGAACTTGATAGCAAGAAGGTGCTGGATAAATTTTTTGGGAAAGAGGCGG
This sequence comes from Eubacteriales bacterium, assembly GCA_031549455.1. Classification (GTDB taxonomy): domain Bacteria; phylum Bacillota; class Clostridia; order Lachnospirales; family JAKSVV01; genus JAVBPT01. Next base: position 69,389 of record JAVBPT010000028.1, on the reverse strand, counting down.
AACTGAATACACTCATCCGAGAAAATAGGAGGATTTATTATATAAAGGATAGTGAATATGCGGAGATCTACAGGAACGGTTTGGTGAAATATGTCTCTCAGTTTGATACACCTCTTAGCTCGGGAGAAGACCTTAAGAAGTTAGAGAACAAATTTTATCAAAGAATCTATGTAAAAAATAAAAATTATGAGCTCAACAAATATGTAATAAATGATGATGTCTCGGTATATATATATTATAGGACGACCGGTAAAAGGTATTATTTATTAAATGACTATATTAAAATTTTGGTTTATAATGACCGAATAGAGGCGGAAAGCTGGCAGTTTAATGTGCTTGGCTACAAAGAAAAAGGGAAGGAAATTATCCCATATGATGAAATCCTATATCATTTTATCAGGTTAATGAGTTCTGCTCTGGATGAAATGGAAATCGTATACTTTAAACTGGGTTACTATACTGTGAATAATGATTTGCTGCTGAACAATACAGTAACAATTGAACCCTATTACTTAATTATATTGAGTGATGGAACAGAGTTTTATATCAATGCATTTACAAATGAACTATATGACAAAAATTTATGGCTGATTGATGTCTGAGAAGGAGAAATGATGGAAAAGTTTTTAATTAATGGTGGGAACAGGTTGTGTGGTGAAATAAAAATTGGAGGGGCCAAAAATGCTGCAGTGGCAGTCATTCCTGCTACTATTTTGCTAAGCGGAAAAACAACAATTACAAATTTGCCTAGGATTAGTGATACAGAGGTATTGCATAAACTGTTATCTGAAATGGGCTCTAAGATTTCCATAGATGGAACCACCATGGTGATTGACAATGAGGATATCTTGCATCACACCCATAATTTTGATCTGGCTGGGAAAATGAGGGCTTCTTACTATATGTGTGGTGCTTTACTTGGACGATATAAAGAGGCGGAAATTCCGTTACCGGGTGGTTGCAATCTTGGGACTAGGCAAATTGACCAACACATAAAAGGGTTTGAAAAACTTGGTGCAGAGGTCAAAATTAGCCATGGTTTAATTCGAATTAAGGCAGATAAATTAGTGGGCACCAACATTTGTTTTGACATTGTAAGTGTGGGTGCAACGATTAACGTGATGCTCGCTGCCACAATGGCAGAGGGAATTACAAAGCTTGAAAATGTGGCAAAAGAACCACATGTGGTGGACATAGCAAACCTTCTCAACAAGGCAGGTGCAAAGATTGAAGGGGCAGGAACAGATATAATCACAATTTATGGTGTGACATCCCTAAAAGGAGTCGAACATGAAATTATTCCGGACCAAATTGAGACAGGAACCTATATGATTGCTGCCGCCGCAACCAAGGGAAACGTATTGCTCACGGACGTCTGCCCGGAACATATGGAGTCTGTAATGGATAAGCTGAGGGATGCTGGAGTAGAGGTGGCAGTGGAGTCGAGTAACCAAATTCGCGTAAAGGCGGATAAAAAACTTCTTGCGATTAGCGTCAAGACGCTTCCGTACCCTGGATTTCCAACAGATCTACAATCTCCAATAGGAACCATGCTAACTGTAGCAAATGGTACCAGTATGATTATTGAAAACATCTGGGAAAATCGGTTTAAGTATTTAGACGAACTAAATAAGATGGGTAGTGATGTTAGTGTTGATGGCAGAATAGCCATTATAAGAGGCGTGGACAAAATTACAGGTGCAAGGGTGACGGCTCCGGATCTCAGAGGAGGGGCAGCATTGATTATTGCAGGGTTAATTGCCGAGGGTTATACCATTGTATCGGGTGTGGAACATGTGGATAGGGGTTATGAAGATATGGAGATGAAACTAAAACAGCTTGGAGCGGACATAAAGAGGATAAGGGAAGAAGACTAATTCAGAGATGAAAATAAAAATAGTATGTATAGGAAGCGTAAGAGAAGAGTTTTATAAAAAAGCGGTTTCAGAGTACCTAAAACGATGTAGCCGTTTTTCAGATATAGAGATTATTGAATTGAAAGAATACAAAACGAATAATGAAGAAAAGGACAAGAAGCTTATTATTGAAAATGAGACAAGAAGTATAGTCGACTATCTTACAAAGGAATTCAAGAATAAAGGCGGGGTATACAATGTCATTTTGGATGTCAAAGGAACCGCAATGAGCTCAGTTAAGTTTTCGGAGATTCTAAAGGAAGAGAATATAAAGTATTTAAATTTTATAATAGGCGGTTCGCTTGGAATAGGGGATCCTATAAATCCATATAAAAAACTCTCACTAAGCTTTTCTAAGATGACGTTTCCGCATCAGCTTATGAGAGTGATCTTACTAGAACAATTATTTAGATCATTTAAGATTCTATCGAATGAAAGTTATCATAAATGAAATCATTTCTGCTCGGCATCCTCGATGCACATGGTTTTAATGCGAAGGTAGGTCTCAAGTTCTCGCTTATCTTTTATTTTCCAATTTTTTACTTTTTTAATATAAGGATAAATGGATTTTATATAAGGGTCTTTTAGTAGGGAAACGAATTCATTAATTTGGTCATATTCCTTTTTACTGTAATCGCTGGAGGTTTCCCTAACCTCTTCCCCCAATAGGTAACTCACACTTGTGTTTAGACCCGAAGATATGTCTTTTAGTCTTGAAAGAGAAGGGTTGCAACGTCCGTTTTCCACATCACTTAAATATGAAATTGAAAGTTCTACTTTATCTGCCAGTTGTTGCAGAGTATAATTGTTCATTAGTCTTAAGGTTTTTATTCTTTTCCCCAAACTCATTTTTATCTCCATTTTTAACTTTGTCTATAGTATATCAGGTTATACCGACAAAGTAAATTCGTTTTATTAGTAAAATAATTTAAAATTTTGATAATTTACGTAAATAAGAGAAAAATGGAGAAAAATGAAGAAAAGCAAAGAAAAGACCCCGAAAACCCCTAAATTTGACATTTGATTTTTTAAAAAATAGGGTTAAACTATACACATAGTGGAGTGAAGATGAAAAAGATAGAACGATGTAACCAGTTAAAGGAAAAATACTTTACCGGAACCATACAAGAGAAAGAGATGCTTGAGCTTGTTGAATTCTTTAAGGAGGAGATTGAGGCCGTCAAAAAGGAAGTAAGAGAGATCATCATCAATGATACACTTGGACAGACCTTTATCAAGTTAGATAATGAGACCATTAGATGCTTTGACAAAGCTTTACTAGATATTAAACTCTTAGAGAAAGATGATCAAATGGATGAATTTAAAGCAGTGCTTAGAAAATATTTGCATGAAAAAATGGGTATCATTAATTGATATCCATTTTATTGGATTAGGAAATCTTTTGGAATTAGACTATTATATAAAAACTCTACCTTTTCGGCATATTTGATAGATGAGTATTCTTCTGCAATGATTTGTGCATTGCCAATAATGGTTTGCCGTAATTTTTTGTTTTCAAGGAGTTCCAGTATGTTTTCTGCCAATTCTTCATTCCTATAGAAGAGCTTTCCGCTAAAATCATTTTTTATAATTGAGATTAAATTATCATCATATCGAGCAACAACCGGTATGCCGGCTGCCATTGCCTCGATGAAAGTAAGTCCTTGCGTTTCGGTCGTAGAAGCATTGATAAATAGTTCTCCAATTTTATAAAATTTCGGAATCATTTCCCACGGCTTTCTGCCGGCAAAGACAATATGACTTTCTAAACCCAAGTCTTTGACATACTCTTCTAGGGAAGACCTCTCGGGACCATCTCCCACAATTAAAAGTTTTACATTGGATATTTTCTTAATCACTTTTGAGAATTCATCAATAATTACATCAATGCTTTTTTCTTTTGCAATTCTACCAACAAAAACAACCACACGATCGGTTAACTTAATATTTAATTCTTGCTTTAGCTTGATCATTTCATAAAAAGATAACGACTTCTTAAAGGGATCCAGGTCAATACCAGTCGGTATAATCTTAATATTCTTCTTAATACCATAAGAAAGCAGTGCTTTCTTAGTTTTCTCACTTGGAGCGATAATGGTATCTGCAGAATTGCAAAAATAGTTGCTGAACTTTTTAATGGCACTTATCGCGGGTTTATTAATTTTATCATTCTTGGTTCTGGTAATATAATGCGCATAGCTTTCCCACATAGTATGGTAGGTATGAACGTGTGGAATACCAAATTTTTTAGCCAACTTTTTTCCTGAGAAACCCAGGGCAAATTCAGTATGTGTGTGGATAATATCAAGATCTAAATCCTTGGCTTTTTTATGCAGTCTACTAAAGTATGAGAAGGCAAACCGATATTCCTTTGAAAAGATAAGTGGAATGCTGGGCAATTTAAATTCAAATTCATGAGCGGTTTTTATAGAATCAGCATTTTCGGCTTTTTGTGGTATATTAGGAGAAAAGATATAGACATTATGTCCTTTGGCCCTTAACTCTTTAACAAGCATATTAATCGAAACCACTACGCCGTTAATGTGCGGTGTATAAGTATCAGTGAAAATACCAATATTCATAAGTTACTCCTTATTGCTTTCTATAATTTTATTAATCTCATCTAAAATTTTCTTTTGAGAAATTTCATTATTCGCTTTAATCGTATCAATTAGATTAAAGAGATTGGTTTTTAATTTATTTTTATGATATAACTCTGCGAGAAGAATATAGTTTTTACTAATAGTAGTATTGATCCTTACGCCAAGATCTAAAATAGAGATTGCTTCCTTTGTATGATGATACATTAATAAAATAGTAGCAAACTCTATAATATAGGAAGTAAGTGTTGTATAATTCTCATCATAGGCAAGGACATCTCGCATATTATTGACGCCATAGGTTTGTTTCAATTCATGGTTTGTTTTACCGTGAAAGTCGGCCATCGTTAGGCCGATTAGTTCGAAAAAACGGTTGCAATGTTCTAGAAGATGGGGATTGCTTTCAAACTCCTCTTTTTTTAAGAAGGAAAAATCCGATTCATTTATTACAATATATTCAATTTCTTGCAACTTAGCACGTGGAACGATATTTTGTACATTTTCATTGTCTACATATTCTTCAAATTTTTTTCTCATTTTATTTTGATAATAATTGAGAGAAAAATTATAGATGATTACCATTACGACGACTGTCAGGAATATAACGGGTATTTGCATATCAAACTCCTTATTTTTCTATATTCTATCATTTAATTTGTAAAATGGAATCATTTTTTAAAAATATTTTACATGTATCCCCCGGAGATTTCCACAACCTGTCCCGTGATATAACTTGCTTGATCAGAAGAAAGAAAGAGAACAAGATGTGCAATCTCTTCTGGTTCAATCAGCTGTCCCATAAAGCTGTGTTCCTTTAAAAAAGCAATCATCTCTTCTGAATTCATTTCACCACCCATGTCAGTATTCGTAAGACCGGGCGCAATTGCATTAATTCTTATGTTAGATGGAGCTGCCTCTTTTGCAAGCGCCTTGGTGAAACTATTTACCCCTCCCTTGCTGGCAGAGTAGGCCACCTCAAAAGAAGAACCGTAATTCCCCCATATAGAAGAAACATTAATGATTACACCATTTTTATTTTGAACCATATTTTGAAGGGCATATTTTGAACAGAGATAGGCGGAGGACAGATTGGTATGGATCACCTTATTCCAATCTTCTATTGTGGTATCTGTTAATAAATTGTAGTAAGAAATACCTGCGTTATTTACAAGGATATCAATTTTACCATATTTCTTTAAAACGAAGTCCATTAGTTTTTTTACACCTTCCGCTTGGCTTACATCACACAGAAATGATGAACACTCCTCACTATACTTTTTTAATTCCCTTAACGTTTCTTCTAGTGCTTCTTGATTTCGAATGCCATTTATAACGACATACGCTCCTTTTTTTGCAAACTCGAGCGCAATGGCCTTCCCGATTCCACGAGAACTTCCGGTTATTAAGACGACTTTTTGGCTAAACTCATTTCTCATTTTTAATGGCCTCTATTTCTTCTTTATAAATTGTCACTCCATCTACTGCGGGTGTTTCTAAAATAAGTGGAATGTCTTGAGTAAGTTTATGATGAGCAATATAACGAATAGCTTTTAGACCGATGTGATCATCAGGGGCGCCGATATTGGCATGCCGATCTTTATGAGCACCCATGAAATTTTTGGAGCCATTGATATGAATCACTTTCAGTTTCTCCATTCCAACTTCAGAATCAAATTCATGCAATACTTCATCGAATTGATTTACAATATCGTATCCTGAGTCATGCGTATGGCAGGTGTCAAAGCAGACCGCGACTTTTTCATTTAGCTTTACTTGATCAATAATACGGGCAAGTTCTACAAACTTTTTGCCAACCTCGGTTCCTTTGCCGGACATCGTTTCCATACAATAAAAAATAGGATCATTCGGATCGATAATTTTATTTAAGCCTTCTGCAATTCTGGCAATTCCATAGTTCAAATCTTTTTCTGTATATGCTCCGGGATGGATAACAAAAAACTTGGCTCCCATTGCAATGGTTCGTTCAACCTCTTGTCGCAGAAAGCGAATCGTCATATGAAATAAGTCATCTTTAAAAGTTGCAAGATTAACAATGTAGGGTGCATGAATAATATAGTCTGAAATTTGATGTTTTGAAATAAATTCTAATCCTTCTGAGATTTTGAGTTCAGACAGCTTTTTTCGCACTGTATTTTGTGGAGCGCCTGTATAAGTCATAAACGTGTTTGCCCCATATGAGAGTGCTTCATTCGCTGCTCCAATTAGCCCATCTTTAATAGAAACAACAGATCCAATTTTCATTTTTAAATTCCTTCTTTGGTTAATAAATTAATGATAACAAAGTTTTAATAAAAAATCAACTTCATGAAAAAAAGAAAATTGTTTAAAAGAAAATTTTAAAAGCAAAAAATGCCTTGGAATATTTTTTTGGAATATAAAAAAACATATCTAAAAAATCCTGCATTTAAGCCAAAAATCAAATGTTTATTTTGAGGTGGAATTTATATTTAAATTTGGCTATAAAAATCCTCAAAAAAAACGCAAATTATTTTAAAAAATGACAAAAATATTATTGACATTGAAAAGTTATATATTATACTTTAGATAAAGGTAGAGAGCAAAAAAAAATAATAAAAATGACTACCTAAAAAAAAGAAAAGGAGCTGATATTAATGGCAGTTGTTAAAAGACCAATTGGTACTGCAGCTACACCAGCAGCAAAGAAACCAGTTGCTAAAAAAGCAACAACAGTAAAAAAAGCAGTAGCTAAACCTGCAGCAAAAAAAGTAGTAGCAAAGAAACCAGCAGTTAAAAAAGCAACAACAGCAAAAAAAGTAGTGGCAAAGAAACCAGTTGCAAAGAAAACTGTAGCAAAGAAACCAGTTGCAAAAAAAGCAGTAGCAAAGAAACCAGTTGCAAAAAAAACAGTAGCAAAAAAACCAGTTGCAAAAAAGAAATAGTTTTTATAGGCCAACACTTAGGTGAAGGCTTATTTTATTCCTATAAAATTTTATTAATCGAAACCTCATATGCCGTTTTTTCGACACTTATATTATGAATGACTTTTTTATAAATTCTGCTTTGAAATCTTCCTTCTATTTTTAGCTTCATTCCCACTTTATATTCACTCAAAATAAGCGCATTATCATTCCACGCAATTGCGGGTATATAATCGGATTTTTTAAAGTTTCGATTGACGGCGATAATAAGATCGCAAACCTTTCTTTCGGATGGTGTCATTCTAAAGATAGGCTCTTTACAAAGATGGCCATCTAGATAAATGGTATTTTCAAATAGCTCAATGGTTTCAAAAGTAATTTCTTTTGCAAAGATAAAAATGAGCAAGGTATTTTTTCCGTTTTCTATTCGGTTATGTGTTCTAAATTCACCCTGCACACTGAGACAAAATTGTCTTTTTTCTTCTAATAATATATGGTTGAATTCTTCAACACTATTTACTTTTAAAATTGAAATAGTTTCCAGAAAGTTTTTTTCACTCACAATAATGGGTAGCTTATCATATGTACCGCTCGTTCTCTTGACGTTAATGATTAGGTTTAAGAAAGTTTCTTCTTTTATTGTATGGCTTATTTCTACCTGTGATTGAATTAAACCAGATAGAGTGACCCTATTATTTTGCATATGGTCTCCTTCGTATAATTTGTATCCCTAAATATTAATATGCAGTATTCAAAAAAATATTATACATAATGTGATTTTGTCCTTAGCATAAATCCTTGACAGAACCAAAAAAAAGGTATAAAATTACAGTAGGTGGAGTATAAATGTTTAGATTATACTCAAAATAAGAGTAAGATTTTATGTAGGAGGAGATTCGATGGCTATATATGTAACAGATGAAAACTTTGAAAAAGAGGTACTGAAAGCAGAAGAACCAGTACTTGTCGATTTTTATGCGGATTGGTGTGGGCCATGTAAGATGATGGCGCCTGTAATTGACGAAATTTCGGAAGAAATAACCTCGGCAAAAATTGTGAAAATAAATGTAGATAAGGCAGAAGAAGTATCCCAAAAATATAAGATTCTAACAATCCCTACATTTATGTTTTTTAAAAATGGAGAAGCTGTTGATACTGTAATTGGGGCAGTACCAAAGGAAATGCTAGCCGATAAGCTATCAAGGATGTAGCTTTTACGTACATGGGGCTTGAAAAAGGTGCACTTTAAGCCGATATGTATAGTATGTTTGGAAAAGGAGGTGCCGTGATGAAAATAGAAGGGAATCTAAACGCGGGAATGCCAAACGTTGCGCCGGAAGTGGTACATACAGAAGTACCAAAAAAACAAGAAGTGCATGAAACACACGAGGTTAAAGTGCAAGAGCCAGAGAGCGTACTAACGGAAGAAAAGAGAAAGGCCATTGAAGAGTTTTTGCAAAGGTCGTTGAAAGAGACGAATCCAGACCTAGAAATTCGATATACGGAAAGAAAGTACGAGATACATGATGCAACCAATCGAATTATGGTAACGATCGTTGACCCGGCAACTGACAAAGTAATACTTGAAATACCAGAAAAGAAATTTCTGGACATTATTGCTGGAATTTGGGAAGCAGCAGGCCTAGTAATTGATGAAAGAAGGTAAAAGGAATGGGAACAAGTAATATAAGGATGTTTGGAATGGCTTCTGGTCTTGACACAGAAAGCATTGTTAGTCAGTTGATGAGTGCAGAAAGACTAGGAGCAAATAAAATTAAACAAAATTTACAGCTAACAGAATGGCGAGTAGAGGCCTACCGTGGTGTAACCACTAAGGTAAATGACTTTGCAAAGAAATATATGGATATCTTAAATGGTTCTACCAATATGATGTCTATGGCAAATTATAAGAAGTTTACAATTACTTCGAAAAACTTAGACGGGAAAGAGTCAACTGCATTTAAGATCAAATCAAATAATACTACATTGACAGGTGAACACAAGATCGAGATTTCCAGCGTGGCAAAGGCAACCACAATTACGAGCACTGGAAATGTCATGAACTCTATCAAAGGGATTAATGCAATAACAGACTTCAATATGGATGGGAAATCGATCGCTGTAAAATTAGATGGGTCTACCCGAAGTATACAACTTTCAGATTACAGAGTAATGGAAGTGGACGATGAGGGCATTGAGACAGAAACTGTAGATAAAGCAGCATCTATGCAAAAAATGCTAGATGACATCAATTTAAAATTGAAAAGTGCCTATGGAGATAGTCTTGATTCTGGTATAAACAAGGTTAATGTTACTGAAATACAGGATGCTGATGGCAATGGAACTGGGGTTATTAAGTTTGATATCGGAAGGGGAAGCAATAATCTTAGTATAACGGGAAATACAGGAAATCTCGCGATTCCGACAAATGCAGGGGTGAACAAACTATCCACAAGTATGACACTATCGGAAGCGAGTTCGAAGTTTAATACGCCTCTTGTTTTTGGAGGATCGGATGGAATCCAAGACAAGGTGGCTTTTAAAATTAATGGGCAAACTTTTGAGTTCGATAAGAGCGATTCCATTGATACAATGATGAAAAAGATTAATCTAGATACAAAAGCAAACGTGACCTTAAACTATGATAGTTTTACGGACAAGTTTACATTATCCACAAATGACAAGGGGATTGGAACAAAAATTGAATTAGAAGATACAAAAGGAAACTTTTTAAGTTCAATATTGGGTGTGGGCGCTGGAACTTTCCAAAATGGCGCGGATACAATCGCAAAAGTAGATGGGATTGACATTATAAGAAGTGACACAAGTTTTGAAGTTTTTGGCATGACGATCGAAGCACTTGAAACGACAACAGGACCAAATACAATAAAATTAGAGCATGATACAGAGGCTGTGTTTACACTAATCAAGGACTTTATCAATGATTACAACACGATGATTGGAGATATTGATAGACTTGTAAATGAGAAATACGATCGAAACTTTCTTCCTCTTACAGATGAACAAAAGGAAGCGATGACGACGGACCAAATTAGTCTTTGGGAAACCAAAGCAAAAACGGGCCTTTTAAGAAGAGATCCAATCCTTGAAACCATGTTGAATAATTTAAGAGGTACATTGTCACAAAGTGTTGAAGGAGTAGGAAAGAGTTTGGCATCTATTGGTATCTCAACGGGTGATTATAAGAACAAAGGGAAAATTAATCTCGATGCAGATGCAGAAACCAAACTGAGAGAAGCCATTGCGAAGGATCCTGATTCTGTGATGAACCTTTTTGCAAAGAAATCAGAGACCTATTCAGTGAGCTCAAGAAATTACACTGCAGCACAAAGAGCGGTAAAAAATAGAGAGCAGGGACTAATCTATAAGATTTACGATGTCTTGCAAGATAATGTTTCTACATTTAGAGATTTAAATAATAAAAAGGGTGCTTTGCTTGAAAAGGCAGGAATGCCAGGGGATGCATCAGAGGCGGAAAACTTATTGTTTAAACAACTTGAAAGGTATGATATAGATCTAGCAAACTTTGAAAGAAGACTTTCGATGAAAGAGGAGTCATACTATAAGAAATTTTCAGCTCTAGAATCTGCAATGCAAAAAATGAATAATCAATCGGCATGGTTATCCTCACAAATAGCAGGACTTTCATCATAAAAAGGAGGATCAGGTGGATAAGATAGATGAGAAAATAGAACTTTTGAGAGAGGCATATAACAATACAATTAACCAAGAGAAAGCAATTAGCCTAGATGATATGGACAGATTAGATAGGCTTCTTTCCGAGCGTGCGCAGATTTTTGATCGGATCAGCAAAATAGATGTTGAAATAACAGAAAAAATATTGTATGATAAGGAAGTTATGGTTCGAAACTTGCTTACAGATATTGCTCAAAAAAATGATGAGATTATGGATCTTGCTAAAAAAAAAAGTTACAAATTAACACCGAATTAAAGAACATAAGCAACGGGAAAAGGATTATGAATGGTGCGTATGACTCAAATTTCGGGGGTGAGGGCTATTATATTGATAAGAAAAATTGATGGAGGGGTAAATGGCACAAAATGTAGCAAATAAGTATTTGGAAAATAAGGTGATGACTTCAAGCCCACAAGAGCTTACGCTCATGCTTTATGATGGTGCTATTCGATTCTGTACCAAAGCGATTACTTCCATAGATGAGAAGGATATGTCAGAAGCCCATAACGCAATTATCAAGACGGAAAATATCATAGAAGAGTTCATTATTAATGTAGATAAAAATATGGAAATCGGCAAAAATTTGTTTCAACTCTATGATTATATGTATAGAAGATTGGTAGAAGCAAATATGAAAAAGGAAAAGGAAATTTTGCTGGAAGTGCAAGGAATGCTAAAGGAATTAAGGGAAACTTGGAAAGAGGCGATGGACCTTGCAAAAGGAGTGCCAGAAAAAACCACAAACGAATGATGCAGAATATGGAGGGAAAGATGTATATGCTAGAGCTTAAGTCATATGCCAAGATAAATTTGACTTTGGATATTTTGGGTTTTAATGAAGACACCAACTCATATGAATTTAAAATGATTATGCAAAAAGTAGATTTTGCAGATGACATATCCATGAGGAAAATGAAAGCGGATGGAATAAAATTGAATACAAATTTGCCTTGGGTTCCAACAGATGGAAGAAATCTGGTTTATAAAGTGATCGATGCAATGAAACAAAAGTATGGAATTAATGAGGGCGTTTTTGTAGACATTAACAAAAGGATTCCTGTGGCAGCAGGGCTCGGTGGCGGAAGTGCCAATGCAGCAACCGCTCTGATGGGAATGAACGAGCTGTTCGATCTTAAACTTTCACAACAGGAATTGATTGAGTTGGGAAAAAAATATGATTCGGATATTCCATATTGTATCGTAGAAGGCACCTGTTTAGTAGAGGGAAACGGAGAGAAGGTGACACCACTAAAAAGTATGCCGGATTGTCATATTTTGTTATGTAAACCAGACGTAATTGTATCCACAAAACAGGTTCTGAAGAATTTTAATATTGATAAAATAAAAAAACGTCCAGATACGGAAGGAATGATCAAGGCCCTTTCAGAAGAAAAACTGCCAGAGATCGGAAAACTTTTATACAACACAATGGAGAGTTATACGGTTAGCATGTGTTCTGAAATAAGAGAAATTAAAGCAGACATGTTAGATGGTGGGGCTCTTGGCTCTTCTATGTCAGGGAGTGGCGCAACCGTATTTGGCATTTTTGATGATGAAGAAAAGGCAAAAGAAGTAAAAGATTATCTAAAGTACCAAAAATATATTAGAGAAACATACCTTGTAAAAACATTATAGTAGGAGGGCGGATGGAGCAGAAAGTTGTAGTAAGTGGGATTTATACCCACTTTAAAAATCCCTATAAGCTTTATAGGGTGATTGGAGAAGCGATACATACAGAAACTGATGAGAAAATGGTAATCTATCAAGAGGTAGGCGGTGAGCAGAAAATCTTTGCTCGTCCTTTTGATTCTTTCGTGAGTTTGGTGCCGGATGGGAAAGGCGAGGAGAATAAAAATGCTCAAAAATTCCGTTTTGAGTTGGTAGAACCAAAGGTGATCGTGGATATTGGAACACATGGCATAAAATCCTATCTTGTGAGTGGATTCTTAAAGGAAGATTTTTATGCAAGATCTATTCTTTTAAAGAAAGATTTCGATCCTCAAAAGGGTTTGTCAGAAAAAAATGAGGAAGCCTTTTTTCTTGCCATGGATGAGTTAAAGGAAGAAGCAAGGGGAAAAGCGCTTTTTGTTTTCGCGACCAGTGTGTTTAGAAAAATGAATGATGAAGTAAGGAAGGCTTTTGCTGATAAATTTGAAAAGCGTTACCAAACAAAGTTCAATGTCATTTCCCAGGAAGAGGAGGCAAGGTATATGCTTCTTGGTGTAGAAACGAGTATTCAAACGAAAGAGAGAATATTGGTTTGTAACATAGGCGGTGGAAGCACGGAGATGAAAGTCTATGAGCAGGGCAAAATTATAGAAGAGGTGAATACAGAAGTGGGATGCACAGATATCACCAATCGATTTCCGGATCTCTATGATGAACTTGTAAAGACCCCTATTTCTGAGATAAAGGAATATATAAAAGAACATCTAAACTATCCCAAAACCAGGTGTAAGTATGCTTTGTTTACCGGGGGACACATTACCTATACAAAGGCTGCAAAATATCATTTACAACAAAATGATTGCTTTGCGGAAATAAATGTGCCATACTATATTCACGCGATAGAATATAATAAGAACAGCCAAGATACGTTCTATCGTACGAAGTTATCGGACCTTAAAAAAACCAAACCGGATAATCCGGACTGGTTTAATGGATCGAGAGCTGTTGCTACAATGGTGGAAACCATTTTCGATCAACTGAATATAGACGTCATGTTCCCGACAGACATGAATATGATCGATGGGATTATGGTCGATTTATATAAATAGTGTAATAGGAGGTTATATTATGGATTTAAAGGGATCAAAAACAGAAAAGAATTTAATGACTGCATTTGCAGGGGAATCACAAGCCAGAAACAAATATACATACTATGCAAGTGCGGCTCGAAAGGAAGGCTATGAACAAATAGCAACGATTTTTGAGGAAACGGCAGCAAATGAAAAAGAACATGCTAAGATTTGGTTCAAGTTGCTACATGATGGCATGCCAAAAACACTACAAAACTTAGAAGATGCAGCAGGCGGGGAAAACTATGAGTGGACAGATATGTATGCAAACTTTGCAAAGGAAGCAAAGGAAGAAGGGTTTGATAGAATTGCCGCTTTATTTGAAGGTGTTGCGAGGATTGAAAAAGAACACGAGGAACGATATAAAGCGCTACTCGCGAATATAAAAGAAGAAAAGGTGTTCAAAAGGGAAAGCGAAGAAGTCTGGATTTGCAGTAATTGCGGTCATAAGCACTACGGAAAAGAAGCTCCAGAGGTTTGCCCGGTTTGCGCACATCCAAAGGCATACTTCAGTCTTGAGGCTAAGAATTATTAGAAATAAAAAGAATTCAGAATCATCCTGAATTCTTTTTTTACTAATTTTAAGCATAAAAAAGAAGATGTATTACTACATCTCCTTAGGTGAGTGTGTTGGTTGGTTGGGTACCTTCAGTATATCATGAGCCCCATATTATGTCAACTAACTTTGTAAATTTATGGTAAAAGTATTGATGAAAAATGCAGAAAGCCTTTTGCAGTAAAGGAAAAAAATTTTTGATTTTATAAAAATACTTGATAAAATCTCTTTTTGAGCAGGCTTGATTTATGCTCTACATATGATATAATAAGGATATTGAGGTGTTTATGAGTCATTTTGTGCATTTACATGTCCACACGGAATATAGTCTATTAGATGGGGCGGCCAAGATCTCAGATTTGGTTAAAAGAACAAGGGAATTAGGTATGAATGCTGTTGCCATAACAGATCATGGTTCTATGTATGGTGTGATTAATTTCTATAAAGAGTGCATCGAAAACGGAATCAAGCCTATTATTGGGGTAGAGGTCTATGTAGCCAAAAGAAGCAGGCTAGATAAGGAAAAGAGCTTGGATGAGGAACGTTACCATTTGACGCTACTCGCTGAAAATGATGAGGGATATAGAAACCTAATGAGACTTGTCTCAGAAAGTTTTATGGATGGCTTTTACTATAAGCCAAGGGTCGATAAAGAAATATTAAAGAAATATAGCAAAGGGGTTATCGCACTTTCTGGTTGTGCTAGTGGTGAAATCGCTACCTTCATATTAAATGAAAACCTGGAGGGAGCAAGAAGGGCGCTTTTGGAATATGAAAGTATCTTTGGCAGAGAGAACTTCTTTTTGGAGATGCAGGCCAATACACTAGAGGATCAAAAGGTGATTAATGCAGGGCTAAAGAAATTAAGCGGGGAAGAAAAACTAGAGCTTGTTGTTACAAACGATGTTCACTATATAAAAAGAGAAGATGCCAGCGTACAAGACATTCTTCTCTGTATTCAAACAGCGAAGAAGGTGGATGATCAAGATAGGATGAGGATGCCCACAGATGATTTCTATCTAAAATCACCAGAGGAGGTGGAGGCAGACTTTGGAGATTGCCTTCAAGCATTAGAAAATACACAGAAAATAGCGGATCGTTGTAATGTTACAATCGAGTTTGGAAAATTAAAGCTTCCTAAATTCGGGGTTCTGGAAATGTCCTCTTTTGACTATTTAAAGCAACTTTGCGAGAAGGGGTTGGGAGAAAGATATAGGGAAGTTGATGAAACGTTACTTGAGAGATTAAGATTTGAGCTTGAAACCATACAAACGATGGGGTATGTGGATTATTTTTTGATTGTATGGGATTTTATTCGGTTTTCCAAAGAAAAAGGGATTGCAGTTGGGCCTGGAAGGGGTTCCGCGGCGGGAAGTTTGGTTTCCTATGTACTTCATATCACGGATGTGGATCCAATACAGTATGATTTGCTTTTTGAGCGTTTCCTGAATCCGGAGAGAATCAGCATGCCGGATATTGATATTGATTTTTGCTATATCAGGAGGGAGGAAGTCATAGCGTATGTGACCCAAAAGTATGGGAAAGAAAATGTGGCACAGATCATCACTTTTGGAACTATGTCTGCTCGGGCAGTAATTAGAGATGTAGGACGTGCTTTAAATGTACCTTACAATGTAGTGGATAAAGTGGCCAAAATGATTCCGTTTGCTATCAAGATGACCATCGATAAAGCGTTAGAAATAAGTGATGAATTGAGAACGATTTATGAAACCAATGATAGCGTTCAATATTTGATTGATATTTCTAAAAAGCTTGAAGGTTTTCCGAGGCATGCATCAACTCATGCTGCGGGCATTGTGATTACAGAGAATGAATTGTATCATTATGTACCGCTCGCGAAAAGTGATGAGGCGATCATTACACAATTTCCGATGAATACAATTGAAGAGTTGGGCCTTTTGAAGATGGATTTCCTAGGCCTTAGAACGCTAACGGTGATACAGGACACAATTCGTCAGGTAAAAAAGAACTATGAAGTTGAGATCGATATTTTAAAAGTGGATATGAATGACAAAGAGGTTTATAAGATGTTATCTGCTGGTGGAACATTGGGAGTATTTCAATTGGAATCTAGAGGGATGACTGCTTTTATGAAGGATTTAAAACCAAGCGGACTGGATGACATCATAGCGGGCCTTTCTCTTTATAGGCCCGGACCAATGGAATTTATTCCGGACTATATTAAAGGAAAGAGAAAACCGGAAGAAGTGCAGTATGATGCTCGGCAATTAGAGCCTATCTTAAAGAGCACCTATGGCGTTATTGTTTACCAGGAGCAGGTAATGCAGATTTTTAGAAAACTTGCCGGATATTCATTAGGGCGAAGCGATCTGGTAAGAAGAGCCATGGGTAAAAAGAAAATGGATGTGATGTTAAAAGAGAAAGAGGTTTTCATCTATGGAGAAGAGTCCTCTGGCATTTTGGGGTGTGTGAAAAATGGAATATCAAAGGAAAAGGCGCTTGTCATTTTTGATAAAATGATTGACTTTGCAAAGTATGCATTTAATAAGTCACATTCGGTGTGTTATGCCTATATCTCTTATCAGACAGCCTATTTAAAAAGATATTATACAGCAGAATTTTTAGCCGCCTTATTATCGTCGGTTCGAGACTCCATTCCAAAGATTGCAGAGTATGTGATGGAGGCAAAAAATATGGAAATTGAAATCCTTCCTCCTGACATCAATGAATCTTATGAGAATTTTACAGCAAATAAGGGGAAAATTCGCTTTGCCCTTTCTGCCATTAAATCGATTGGATATGATCTTATTACAAACCTTGTCCGTGAAAGAGAAAAGGGCGGGCATTTTGTGAGCATGACAGATTTTATTCAGAGGATGACGGATTATAACATCGGTAAAAAGAGTGTGGAGGCTTTGATAAAATCTGGGGCATTCGATTCACTGGGGGGAAACCGAAATCAATATCTTGCCATTTATCAATACCTATTTGATGAAATTACAAGTCGAAAGAAAAACGAAGTGAGTGGCCAGCTGAACCTTTTTACATTAGATGAAAAGGAAGGAGAAAGAGGTGAAATGTTGAAGGACGTTTTGCCTACTATTATGGAGTTGGATACGAGAATGATGCTAGCACTTGAAAAGGAAATGCTAGGGATGTATGTTAGCGGACATATTTTAGATGAGTACAAAGATAGGGTAAAAAAACATGTGACCCGAACTTGTGCTGAATTAAATGAGAAGGATGACGCAACAGGAGAATACAGTGCGAACGACAATATGAATGTCACAATCTGGGGGATTCTTACAAATGTGAATACCAAGATTACCAAAAACAATCAGATGATGGCGTTTGCAACGCTAGAAGATCTAACGGGTACAGTGGAGCTATTATTCTTTTCGAATCGGTATGAGGAATTCAGAAATAAGATACAAAAAGACGAAATTGTGGTCGTATCAGGGAAAACGTCGATGAAGGATGAAGAAGGATGCTCAGTAATCGTTTCCAAGATTTTTTTTGTCAACGAGCTTGAAAGAAAAAAAGGAATCACAATTAAAGTAGAAAGCTTGGAGAATAAAAAGCTTCTGAGAGATGTGGAGATTGTATTAAGAAACAATGAAGGAAAAGATAAGGTGGAGATATACACCAAAGCAGATGGTAAAACTCGGATGGCCAGAACGACTGTTGAAATTTCGGAAGAACTTATTCAAGATCTGATCGATGTAGCGGGAAAAGAAAATGTAATAAAGTGTGAATAAAAAAAGATTACCTCGTCAATAATCAAAGTAAGAAACGAGGTGGTCATATGTTTTTATTTGATATAAAAAAACAAATTTTGGTCTCTTTCTTTATTGGGTTTCTGATTATGAGTTTAATTATTATATTTACAACTAAAAGGCCGGCAATCAAAGATCAAAATGATTTTATGGATCGGCTTAGCAATGATATTTTAAGATTTCATGTGATCGCCAATAGCGACAGCATAGAGGATCAAAAGATAAAGGCGGAAATTAAAAATGAAATTCTGAAAATGTTGCAACCGGGCTTAGAAAGGATAGACGACAAAATGCAGGCCAAAGAATACTTGGTAAGTCAAAAAGAGAAGATACAGGAAATGTCAAAGCGAATGCTTAAAGAAAAGGGATTGGATTATCAAGTGGATGTACTAACCTTTGTGAAAGAGGAATTCCCGATCAAGCAATACGATGGGATCGTACTTCCTCAAGGGGAGTATGAGGCATTAGAAGTGGTGCTTGGAAGGGGAGAAGGACACAATTGGTGGTGCATCATGTATCCGGCGTTGTGTTTTACAGATGAAACATATACAGTTGTGGATACAAATCATAATGATCTCAAAAAAATCCTTCCAAGAGAGGACTATGACAAACTGCTTACAAATAAATTAGAGAAGAAAGTTGGATTTAAGATACTCGAGATCTTTAGGTGATTGTAACCAAATTGTAATGGTAAAAAGAAAAAATTATGCTATAATTTGCGAAATGTAGGTTTTAAAATGAAGTGGTTTTTAGGATACATATGGAAACAAAAGAAATTTTATATTGGGGGGGCCATTCTGCTTGTTCTTATGATTGCAGCTGATTTTGTGACCCCTTATTTAACCAAAATTATTATCGATGATGTCATTACCCAGGGAAAGATTTCAATCTTCATTCCACTTCTTGTGGCTATTTTTAGTATTACCGTTCTGAGATTTGTTTTTGGGTATATTAAAAATCTGTTGCTCGATAAAGCAGGTGTTTCTGTGGTGAGTCATATGAGGGAAGATGTATTTATCCACCTACAAAAGTTGCCATTTACCTACTTTGATAAAGTGAACACAGGAGAGCTTCTTGCAAGGGTTAAAGAGGACGCTGAAAGCATACAAGAGGTGGCCACTTTTTCTGCAATGCTTACCATTGAACAATTGATCAACTTTGTTTTTGCGATCATTGTGTTAGCCATGATTCATTATAAACTTATGTTGGTGACGGTTTTAATTGCCCCACTAATTATGTACATTGCTATAAAATATGAAAAGGATGACTTTGAAATAGAGGATCAATTTAGTGATCAAAAGGCAAGCCTAAATATTGTGGCACAGGAAAATTTGGTGGGGATCCGAGTCGTCAAGTCTCTTGCAAGGGAAAAACATGAGATTAAAAAAATGAAACGAGAGAATAAAAAACTATATAAGATTTATCTTAAATCGGCCCGAGTGGAAGGGAAATATGAGCCGCTTATAGAATTTCTTTCGAACCTAACGGTTGTTTCAACCATTCTATATGGTGGTTTCTTGGTAATTCGTGAAAATATCACAATAGGAGATCTTGTGGCAAGCGTTCAGTATGTATATATGATCATATGGCCGATGAGGATGTTGGGTTGGCTTATGTCTCTTACGGCGATTGCCAAGGTTTCAATTGATAAGCTTTCTAAGATTGTGGAGGAACATTTTGAAGAAACGGGTGAGAGTGAAGTATATGGGGAAGATGTACGGATTGTTTTTGATCATGTGGATTACAAGATCCATGACAAATATATCTTGAGAAATATCTGTTTTGAGATTAAAAAAGGAGATACACTAGCATTGATGGGCACATCTGGGGCAGGGAAGACCACAATTGTAAACCTGCTTTGCAAAAACTATAAACCGACCAGTGGAAAAATTTTAATCAATGGGGTGGATATTCAGAAGTTAGATACACGGAAATTGAGGGAGCTTATCTCGGTGACCATGCAAAACACTTTCTTATTCTCAGCAAGCATCAAAGATAATATTGCATTGGGAATTCAGGGAGAAATGAAGCAGGAAAAGCTGGAGGATGTAATGGAAGAATCGAGAGTAACCGAATTCCTGCACGAATTGCCGCAAAAGGAAAATACGGTAATCGGAGAAAGGGGCCTTGGCCTTTCGGGCGGACAAAAACAACGTGTCAGTATTGCAAGGGCCTTGGTCAAACCTTCTAAAATTCTGATTTTGGATGATGTGACATCGGCGTTGGATACCAACACGGAAGAGGAAATACACAAAAGTCTAAGAGAAAGGCAAGAACAGATAAAAATTATTGTGGCACATAGAATTTCTGCAGTGCGTAAGGCTACCAAGATTTTATTGCTTAATCAGGGCGAGGTGATTGAGCAGGGAACACATCAAGAGCTTCTATCTTTGGATGGGATGTACGCAGAGATCGACAGGCAACAGAACGAAAATATCATGGAAGAATCAATGTAGCCGGAGAGGGGAAAGAATGCAATCAGGGAGTTTTGTAAAAGATGAATTTAAGGCGGAAAAAGTGAACTTTAAGCTAATTGGTAGGTTATTCCGTTATTTGCTTGCTTACCAGTCCGCTGTTGTGACGATCATCCTACTTGGAACGGTGGGCATGGTTATTGAGCTTGTTGTACCGTATGTGATGAAGATCGTGATCGATAATGATATTATAAATCATGATGTCGATGGGCTCATCAAAGTGGGGATTTTTCTAATTCTGATTAATTTGATCTCTTATTTTTGCATGCAGCTAAGAAAGAGAATGACGATTCCGCTTGCGGGTAAGGCAATGATTAATATACGAAATGAGTTGTACACGCACCTTTCGACACTCTCTTTTGAGTTCTATGACAAAAGGTCGGTCGGAAAGATTCTATCGAGACTGATGGGAGACATTAATAAGACTAGGAAATTGTTTTCGGAAAGCATGTCTTCGGTTATTCCAAATTTGATTAAGATGATTGGCGTTGCGGTGATGATGGTCGTGATTAATTATAAACTTGCACTATCGGCTATGATTATGCTTCCTGCACTAATTGCGGTGATCGCTTTTATTCAGATCGCTTCTCATAGAAGGTGGCAGATTAATCGAATTAAATCCGCCAATTTGAATGCCTTTATATTTGAAAACTTTGCAGGGATCAGAGTGGTCAAAAACTATAATGCGGAGAATAAGACTGAGAAGATATTTCATTCACTCGGAGAAGAGTATGAAAACAGTTATGTAAATGCAGTTAAGATAGATGACTTTTTCTGGCCGGTGGTCGAGATGTCCTGGGGAATAGGCGTTGTTGTGGTCTTTCTGGTGGGCTTAAACCTTTTAAAGACCAATGAGATTACGATTGGAGCGCTTGTCGCCTTCACAAGCTATATTGGTATGTTTTGGCAACCTGTGATGCAAATCAGCAATTTCTACAACATTCTCATTACCAATCTTTCAAATGCAGAAAGAATTTTTGAACTGATGGATGTGGATTCAAGCATTCAAGACAACGTGAATGCGATGGAGTATAATGATATAAAAGGACGGGTTTCATTTCAGGGCGTAACGTTTGGTTATACCAACGATAAAGAGGTTTTAAAAGATATCCATTTTGATATTGATCCGGGAATGACCGTGGCATTAGTTGGTCCTACTGGCTCAGGGAAAACCACTATCACGGCGCTTATCGATAGGCATTACGATGTAAGTGCCGGGTCAGTTAAGATTGATGGGATTGATGTTCGAAACATAAAGTTAGAGTCACTCAGAAAACAAATCGGAGTAATGACGCAGGATGTATTTTTGTTTTCTGCTACTATAAGAGAAAACATTCGTTATGGTAGGCTGGATGCCACGGATCAGGAGATCGAGGAAGTGGCTAAAGCCGTTTGTGCCCATGATTTTATCATGAGGCAAGAAAAGGGATATGACACAGAACTAATAGAAGGTGGTAATAATTTATCAATGGGCCAAAGGCAACTCATCGCTTTCGCAAGAACCCTTATTGCAAATCCGAAGATTCTAATCTTGGATGAGGCCACGGCAAGCATTGATACCTATACAGAGAAATTGATACAGCAAGGGATAGAAAAACTAATCTATGGAAGAACATCTTTTATTGTGGCACACAGACTTTCTACAATTAAGAATGCAGACCTTATTATAGTGGTTGATAATGGAAAAATTAGCGAAACAGGGAAACATGATGAACTTATGAAATTAAGGGGTAAATACTATAACATGATTTCAAAACGCGAAAATTAAAGCACTTATTTATTTTTGGAGTTTGTGCATTTTTTGAAGACTGCTTAAATATATTTATAGCAGAACAAAAAAATGGAGGTATTTATGATTTTAAGTGAAAAGAAAGCACATACCGATGCAGATCACGGACTTGAACTTTCGAGCAGAAATAGATTGAATGCAAGCGGAGTAAAAGAGGTTTTTAACTTTGACGATTCTAGTATTGTAGCAGATACAGAAAAAGGAGTTTTGACAATTAAGGGAAGTGAACTTCATATTGATAAGTTGAACCTTGAAATGGGTGAGCTTAGTGTAAATGGTAGCATAGATGGTTTGTTGTATTCTGATAACCATCATGTTGGAAGAACGTCTCTCCTACAAAAGTTGTTTAAATAAGTATGCATATCATACAGGGTGAGCTTGCCATTTTCTTAATATCCGTAATATTGGGCTTAATATATGCAATCATATATGATGCCTTTATTATTATCAGAGAGAAAATTAAACATTTTAAGCTAATTGAAGCAATCGAGGATCTCATGTTTTGGATTCTTGTCACAATTACTTTTCTGGTTTATATCATCTATACAAACCAGGGGCAAATCAGAATACATATTCTTTTTGGCACATTATGTGGTGTCATGATTAACTTTACCTTCATCACAAAAGTCCTCCGCCCTATCCACACGGTAATACTAGATACAATCATAGGAACTTTCGACTTTGTCTATAAGTATATTAGAATTTCTTTCAACTTCGTCCGAAAAATGTTTGAAAAGCTGTTTGATAAAGCTAAAGAGAATAAACGAAAAAAACAGGCAAAGAGGAAGGACAGAAAAAAACAAAAGCATGAAAAGTTAAGGCGAAAAAAGGAAAAGAAAGAAAAGCAAAAAGAGGGAAAGAGGGAAAAACAGCTGGCAAAGAGAGAATTTAAAAGAAAAGACAGAGCCAAAATGAAGGAAAAGTCTTTACAATTTAAAAAAAAGTGTTAGTATTGTACTAAGATGTGGTGTGTTATGAAAACGGATGAGAGGATTAAAAAAAGCAAGAAACGCAGGAATAGAAATAGAATGCTGTTGTTTCAAGCCATAATTGTTGTAGCACTTTTTTCTTGGTTTAGCTTGGCCTATGCAAGACTTTCGGAAGTAAATAAGAGATATGATAAAGAGGTTGAGAAGCTAAAGGATGATTTGAGTATAAAGAAAAGAGAACTTAATTTAAAAAAGGCACAAATGATTTATTATAATACAGATGAATATATGGAAAAAATCGCAAGAGAGGAAGCGGATCTTGTGATGCCAAATGATATTGTATTTATGATTGAGGAAAAATGAAACTTTGTTTCATTTTTTTGTTGAATAAAGTCAAACTATTTTGGGGTTTAGACGACAAATTCTGCCAAGAAAATAGAATCTAAAAAGTTATAGTAAGGATAACTTTTGGAGGCTATTATGGAAGAACGATTAAGAATGAATAAGATTATTGAGCAGTTAAGCTTAAAATATAAAATGTTAAATTCTAAAATTATTTTATTTTCTGTTCTTGGATTTTTTATTAGCAGGATCAATTTTGCATCTGGTTTTGTGATTTTTTCAGTTCCCTATCTTATTATTTGCTCTAAAAATAAAATACGAACAGTCATTTTGGATGTAATTCTTCTCCTGGGTGTGGTTAGTGCAGGAAAGTATGACATTCTACTTAAATTGTTTTTTCTTATTCTGGTTACGACTCATATTGGTGGTAAGGAACAAAAAGAAAAGCCCATTTTTTATGTTACACTAAAATATGCATCCTTGTTTTTGGCCATTAGCATAATCATTGACTTTCTGTTTTTAAATGGATCACTCATAACATTTGGGATTGCTGTTGTACAATTTTTATTGATTTTTACCTCCTCCATTATTTTAAATAAAGCAATGAAGTATATGCTGAATGTACGAAACCTCACCTACTTAAGCACAGAGGTTGTGGTGAGCTGCTCTTTCCTTGCGGTGGCCTGTTTAATCGGAATGCAAGATATTTATATCTATGGCGTTTATCTACAAGAAATACTCATCTTTCTTTTAATTCAGGTGTTAACGAGAGCGGGCGGAAGCATTGTTGGGGGATTGTCTGGGACCATTTTTTCGATAACGTTACTCATTGGAGAGGGATATCATATTAACATGTCCATTTTATCTCTTATTGGAATTATTATGGGATTATTTAAAAAGGTAAATAAGCTGATGTATTCTTTTATATTCACCATTTTTGTCTTATTGGTGAATGCATTGTATTCGGATAGTATATTCACCTCACTTAACTTTATCAGCACCATTCTGGCGGCACAAATTTTCTTCATTTTGATACCGGAAAGGGTGTTTGAGACTCTTGAGAGAATGTATGAGGAAAGTATTAAAATCAGGCGAAAGGAGTACTACATCAAGGTAAAAGAACGAATTAGCACAAGGCTTCTGGATTATAGTTCTAAGTTTAAATATATCTCTAAAATATTTGAAAAGCTAGGCGAACAGGATAAGGCAAAAGATGAGAACAAAAATCTCATCGATAATACAATCAGAAATATTTGCGATGGTTGTGATCAGAAAGAGAAATGTTGGGAGGAAAACTTCTACAGTACCTATAAGTCCATTCTGGAGATTTTTAATGTAGTTCAGGAGGAAGCGGAGTATAAAGAGGAAGCGAAATTTGGAGAAATTTGTAAGAACAGCGAGCGGATTTATCAAGAAATTTATGATGAGAGTAGAAAGCTGGAGGAAAGTAGATATCTTGAAAATAAAATGCAAAAGGCAAAGCAAATGTTCTCGAAGTATCTTTTTGAAACGGGGGAGATTATCGACAAACTCTCAGATGATATTCTGACTTACAAAATATTTAGGACGCATATTGAGGATCAGATAAAGGAAGAGTTGGAAAGATTAGATATTTACCTTGAGGATATTGTCGTTATTTCAAATGAGCAGGAACGATATGAAATTGACATGGTCATTCATAGAAAAGATGAGGAGAACTTAAAGCGAATTTTAGAAATCTGTTCGCGTGCGACTGGTAAGTTGGCTAAAGTTGCATACAGTAGTGAAACACGGGATCAAATACGGTTTAAGATTGTAGAGAAGGAGAAGTATACACTTGAGTACGGAATCTATCAGATTGCGAAGGATAATAGTGTATGCGGAGACAGCTACTGTGTGATGAACTTTCCAAACGGACAGGCTCTTGTTGCGGTTTCAGACGGAATGGGCATGGGGGAAAATGCGAAGAGAGAGAGCAAGCTTGCACTTGAGTTATTAGAATATTTAACAGCTTCAAACTTTAGAGAAGAATTTGTGGTGGATATTATTAATAGTGTCTTAATCAGCAATAATAAAGAATTCTTTACGACGCTGGACACTTGTATCATTGACCTATATACAGGATTTTCAAAATTTATTAAGAATGGTAGCGTAATGACATTTATTAAGAGAAATGATGGAGTGAATATTGTACGTTCTGAGAATCTGCCGGTTGGCATTCTTGACAACATTGAGACCAAGGTAATGGACGGAATGTTAAAAAAGGATGATACCATTATTATGATTACAGATGGTGCAATTGACAACATTAATAGTGCAGATAAGAAGGAGGAATACTTCTGTTCCATGATTGAATCCATCCGAATGGATGAGCGTGAAATACAAGATGTGGTGGATATTTTATCAGATAAGATTTTAAAATATAACTTCATTAAAGACGATATGACAATTTTGGCGGTAAAAGTTAAGTAGATTAAAAAAGGCCTATGGCTTCTGGCGCATAGGTCTTACTTTATTTAATCATTATACTCAGCAATGTATTATTTCGTTTAATAAATGAATCCATATCCTCTTCGGAAAGTCCCTCATTGGTTAATCTTGCAATATCATAAATTTGGTTACAAAGCATATTGAGTTTGTTTTCCTCCAATTTATCTTTATTGTCCAGGATATATTTTACAAGATCGTTGTTTGTGTTTAGCGCCAACGTTTTTTCAATAGGTGCATTCATAAATGGATTTGTTTTGCCATACATTTTGAACATTTCTTGCATTCTTCTACCATTTTCTGAGATCAGGAGCATGCCGGTCACATCGGTAGAGTTAAAATTCTCGGCTCGTACGTCCAAGTCTTTTATGGTTGGAACAAACTTTGTAAAAATCTCTTTTAGGGTTGTGGAAAATTTCTTGAGTGTATCTTCGTCTATTCCTTCTTTCTTGACAACCACATTTATATTTGAATCAATCCTGGCAAACTTTAGATTTGGCATTTTCATTTCTAGGAAAGCAATAAAGTGTGTATCAAAGTTTGAATTGAGGATAAGTGCATTTTGGCCAGATTCTTTGAAGAGTTTGATATAGGTTGATTCCTTTTCCGGATTTGTGGCATAGTAGATCGTCTTTTGGTATTCGGCACTCTCGAGCGTGTTTGCATAATCCACAATTGGGGTCCATTCTCCCTGAATGGTTTTAGCAAGCAATATATCTTTTACCTTCTCATAAAAGTTTTCATCTCTTAAGCAGGAGTATTTGATGAAGGAACCAAGGCTTTCCCAAATGGTTTGATATTCCGTTAGGTTTGTATTGTGTAGGGACACAAGCTTATCGCTTACTTTTTTCACAATGTATTTTGAAATTTTGGTTACATATTCATCGGTTTGTAAGAAACTTCGAGAAACATTAAGCGGAAGCTCTGGGCAATCAATCATCCCTTTTAGTAAGAGTAAAAATTCGGGAATCACTTCTTTAATGTTATCTGCAACATAGACACGGTTTGAGAAAAGTTTCACTTCTCCCTCGTTTAGTTCGTACTCATGTGAAAAGTTCGGAAAATATAGGATGCCTTGAAGTTTAACCGGAAAATCCATATTTAAATGAATCCAGAATAGCGGGTCCTTAAGGTCCATAAAGTTTGCATGGTAGAACTCTTTGTATTCTTCATCTGTGCAGTCCTTTGGGTTCTTAATCCATAGCGGTTCTTTTTCGTTCACGGGTTTTTCTTCTAGTGTGCTTCCCTTTTCTTTTACAACAATTTTATAAGGCATGTAACTACAATAATTTCTGACCACATTATTAAGTTCATAGATCTCTAAGAACTTTTTTCCCTCTTCGTTAATATGAAGTGTAATTGTGGTCCCGGTTTTTTTTCTATCAGAATCTTGGGTGGTGTAATCAGTATCACCAGCGCAGCTCCATTGAACAGCTTTTGCCCCTTCTTGATAAGAAAGTGTATCGATTGTGACAGATTCACTTACCATAAAACAAGAATAAAAGCCAAGTCCAAAATGTCCGATAATTGCATCATCGGATTCTTTTTTTGAGTACTTTTCAAGAAACTCAGCGGCTCCGGAAAAAGCAATCTGATTAATATACTTATCAATCTCTTCTTCGGTCATACCAATTCCGTTGTCCGTAAAAGAGATGGTTCTTTGCTCCTTATCAATCTCAATTTGAATACAATATTCCTCATCATTTTTCTGCGCTTCTCCTAGTATGCGTAGTTTCTCGAGTTTTGTAATCGCATCCGTAGCATTGGAGACAAGTTCACGCACGAAAATGTCCATATCTGAATATAGCCACTTTTTAATAATCGGAAATATATTTTCACTATGAATGGAAAGTTTACCTTTTTGCATAAGTTCCTCCTACTTTTCTGTGTTTCCTCTTAGCTCCCATTTTGGGATATTTGAAAAATATTCTTTTAAAACGGTACCAATGTTTTTTAGATCATTTCCTTTGATATCAAAGTCGGAAGAAATCATATCCAAAATCTCCGGAAAACTCTTTCCGAGATTATAGAGGACAAAGATACGGTCAAACATCATACCCAGTTCGTCAATTTCAAGGACGTCATACACCTTTAGCACTTCACTTATAAAATACCCCACAATATCTTCGCCCTGGCTTTGGTATTTTTCTTTGGAGTAAAGCGTGTAATGCAGAGCATCATTGTAGATGGTTTTATTGAAGGTGGCTTCAATGTCATCCAGAAGCATATCTCCTAGTTCATCTGCAATCTGACTGAAGATAATAATCTGTTCGTCCGTCTCAACGGAGGAAATGATCGCACAGTCCTTATCATTGATTGTATGATTCATGATGATATCAGTCACGTCAATCTTCCTCCCGGTTACAGTGTGGAAGATTTCATTAAATTTGCTTTCAAAGAGGCAACCATAATAGTAAATAATGCCGTTGATCACATCGGTGTTTTCTTCATTGTATTTTGTGGATTCAAGGAGTTTATCGGTCAGGCTTCTTTTGATTATGTCCACCAAATCTTCTGGCACATCAATACTTGGATTTGAGCTATTGGCATGAATTAAGAAAATCATGTTCAGACGTGCGAGATCATCCACCAACCCGGGATCAAAGGTTTCGTAATCAATAGCCTCCTCACTCACAAGTTTTTTTAATGTTTTGAGAGAAGACAGAGTACACCTTTCTAAAATATAGGTCATATTTGACTTATAAAATTCATCAATCTTCTCAATGAGTTCACTTTTATCCATTGATTCAAAGTCAGGATTCTCTGAAACTTTAAGAGCCATATAAAATTCTTCTAGGTTTTGAGTATCCTCTGCGCTAAGCAACATTTTTAAATACATAGTCTCTCCTATCTACGTTTATTATTATGTAAAAGATACAATAGATTTTATTAAAAGTCAAGAAAATCATCCGCTAAATTTTTTCTTGACACTTGTAAAATAAATGATATGCTTAAATAAGACTGTTCATAAACAGATACTCATTCGGGTATAATACAAAGTAAATAGGAGGAATACATGAGCAAAATGGTAGAGTTTAGATGGCATGGAAGAGGCGGACAAGGGGCCAAGACGGCATCATTGCTTCTTGCAGAAGCGGCTTTTGATACTGGAAAATATATTCAGGGATTTCCTGAATATGGGCCAGAGAGAATGGGGGCGCCGATCACAGCATATAACAGGATTAGTGATGAACCCATTACCATTCATTCCAATATATATGAACCAGATTATGTGGTTGTGGTGGATGACACACTATTGGACGTTATCAATGTAGCAGAAGGATTAAAAGCAGATGGTGCGATTATTGTGAGCACCAATAAACCAACAGAAGAAATCAAATCAAAAATAAAAGGATTTAGTGGAAGAGTGTATACAGTGGATGCGGATAAGATATCCACAGAAGAACTCGGAAAAAGCTTTCCCAATACGCCAACCCTTGGCGCTGTTGTCAAGGTTGCAGAAATTATGGATGAGACACAGTTTTTTGGATCAATGGAAAACTCGTTTAAACATAAATTTAAAAGCAAGCCACAAGTCATTGAGCCCAATATGAAAGCATTAAAGAGAGGATATATGGAGGTACGATAATGGAAAACAAAGATATTTTAGCGCCTTATACAAAATGGCAAGAATCCAGTCCTGGTGGGATGGTAAGATGTACCGGAAATGCAGAAGAATATGATACGGGGGGATGGAGCGCTATTAAGCCTGTGATCAATTGGGAAAAATGCAAACAATGTATGTTTTGTCCACCGATCTGTCCGGATTCTTCAATACCTGTTAAAGATGGGAAAAGAGGAGAGTTTGACTACAAACATTGCAAGGGATGCGGTGCTTGCGCAAAGACCTGTCCGTTTGGCGCAATCGAAATGAAAGTAATGGAGGGAGGACAAAATGGCTAAAAGAGATAAATTATCAGGAAATGAAGCGGTTGCTATTGCAATGAAGCAAATCAATCCGCATGTTGTGGCAGCATTTCCAATTACACCTTCAACAGAAATACCACAATACTTTTCAAGTTTTGTAAATGATGGTCTAGTAACCACAGAATTTGTGGCGGTTGAATCCGAACACTCTGCAATGAGCGCATGTATTGGTGCATCTGCGGCGGGCGGAAGAGCCATCACTGCTACATCCTCAAATGGGATGTCACTTATGTGGGAAATGTTATATATTGCCTCGGGCCTAAAGCTGCCAATCGTATTGAATTTAGTAAATAGGGCGGTTTCGGCTCCGATTAATATCCATAATGATCATACGGATTCAATGGGGGCGAGGGATTCTGGATGGATACAACTTTATGCCGAAAATAATCAAGAAGCCTATGACAATATGATCATGGCAGTTCGCATTGCGGAACATGAAAAAGTAAGCTTGCCGGTTATGAACTGTCAAGATGGTTTCATTACTTCACATGCAATCGAGACAATTGAACTTCTTGAGGATGAAGAGGTAAAGAACTTTGTAGGAGAATATACGCCGAAAGAATATATGTTAAATAAGGAGAGACCGATTGCAGTAGGACCACTTGTTCTACCAAATTATTTCTTCGAACAAAAAAGACAACAGGCTGAGTCCATGCATGAAGCGAGAGAAGTGATTAAACAAGTTTCCAAAGAATTTGGAGCATTAACAGGCAGACATTACAACATGATTGAAGAATACAAAATGGAAGACGCAGAAAGAGCTATTGTGGTGATCAATTCTACTGCAGGAACGGCAAAACATGTTGTGAATGAACTAAGGGAAAAGGGAGAAAAAGTAGGACTTATAAAGATAAGAGTGTTTAGACCATTCCCGGAAGCGGAGTTGAGAAGAGTGCTTTCAAAATGTAAAGCGGTTGCAATTATGGATAAATGTGAAGGGTTTAGCGATGCAGGGGGGCCTCTTTTTACAGAAACCAGAAGTGCTCTATATGAGTTAACTGAAAAACCAATGATTGTAAATTATGTATACGGTCTTGGTGGTAGAGATGTTAAGACGGATGATATAGAACTTGTATATAGAGAGCTTAAGCAAATGGCGGATACAGGAAACCAAGAAAATGTATTACGATATCTTGGGGTGTATTAGAAAGGAGAAGGAAGATGGCTTATAATATTAAAGAAGTGATGAATAAACCGGAAAGGTTAACAGGCGGTCATAGAATGTGTGCAGGATGTGGCGCACCACCCGTGGTTCGAACTGTACTTAGAGCACTAAAGGAAGAGGACAAAGCGGTGATTGGATCGGCAACAGGATGTCTTGAAGTATCAACCTTCCTCTATCCATATACTGCATGGCGTGATTCATTTATTCACTCGGCGTTTGAAAACGCGGGCGCGACCATTTCAGGAGCGGAAGCCGCTTATATGGCAATGAAAAAGACGGGTCAGATAAATGATACTTATAAATTTATTGCATTCGGTGGCGATGGGGGAACCTACGACATCGGACTTCAATCCCTTTCTGGCGCAATGGAAAGAGGCCATGATATGGTGTATGTTTGCTATGACAATGGCGCTTATATGAACACGGGGATTCAAAGATCCTCAGCGACGCCCAAGTATGCTGATACCACCACCTCTCCGGCTGGAAAAGTGGTAGAAGGGAAGCAGCAATTTAAAAAGGATCTAACCCAAGTGATGATTGCGCATGATCTTCCGTATGTTGCACAATCTGCAATCACACAAAACTTCAAAGATTTATATGAAAAATCAGAAAAAGCAATCTATACAAAAGGACCTGCATTTATGAATGTTCTTGCTCCTTGTCCAAGGGGGTGGAGATATCCAACGGAAGATCTACTTGCGATTTCTCAAGTAGCAGTAGATACCTGCTTTTGGCCACTTTATGAGTATGAAAATGGTGTTTACAAACTGAACTATAAGCCGAAGAGTAAAAGACCAATCAGTGATTTCTTGGAAATGCAAGGTAGGTTCAAACACGTACTATCTAAACCAGAGCTTGTGGAAGATATTCAAAAGGAAATTGATCGAAAATGGAACCAACTGCTTGCTTTATGCGGAGAAGCTGAATAATTAAAACACAAAGTGGAAAAATTAAGATAGGAGGAAAGAGAATATGAAAAGAATAGGAATCGTTTTGGTTTTCACGTTCATGGTGTTTGTGTTAACATCATGTGGTGAAAAAAAGATCAAAGATGATGTGTATAATGATACAGATGAGGTAAATGTGGTTTCACCTATGAAAGACTACAATACGCTGACGGAAATGAGCACGGCCATTGGGTTCACAGTGATCGAGCCCAAAACGCTTAATGATGCCAACCTAGTAAAGGACTTTAGCACAATTGATATGAAAATTGCACAAGTTATGTACAATCAAAATGGCGAACGATACGCAACTTATCGTATGGCCAAGGACGTATCTCAAGATGAAATTAGTGGCATCTATATGACTTATGAAACTGTTCTCACTATGACGGGGGATATTCCGGCTAAATTACAGGGAAACATCGATAAGTTTTACTTAGCAACCTGGGAAAAAGATGGATATACCCATAGTGTATATTTAGATAATGGAGCCACTCAACAAGAAATAGAAAACTGTGTAAAAAGTGTATATTAAAAAAACTAAAAAAGTAACTTGAAAAAGTTATTTTTTTGTTACCTTTAAAGAAATAATTCGTTATAATGATCATAGAGGAGCTATTTGTGAGAGAATTATTCATTGAACAATTGGTCAAACAATATATTCGACTCGTGTATAAAATTTGCTTGGATCTACTCGGAAATGTTCAGGATGCAGAGGAACAAGTCCAAGAGACCTTTTTAAGTATTTTTATACACTCAGAAAGGTACAAGAATTTATCGGATGTCGAGCTTAAAAACCTTATTTGCAAGATTGCTCTTAATAAATGTAAGGATCATTTGAAAAGTAAAGAAACCAGAATGCGTAGAATAACAGATGCAATCAATGAAGAAATGGATTGCGATTCGGACTTGGAAAGAGAGGCTCTAAAGCAAGAGGAATCCCAAGAAATTTTAGAAACGATAAATGAGTTGAAGTCACCTTATCGAGAGATCTTAAATGATTTTTACATAAAGCAGATGAAAATCGATGAAATTGCAAAAGTAAAAAGGGTAGATTCCTCTATTATAAAAGTTCAACTTCATAGAGCTCGAGAGAAAATAAAACAAAAAATACTAGAGAAAGGTGGTGAACACTTGTGAATAAGAAAATACAAGAAATTGAAGATTTGTTAGAACAAAGTAATCAGCTGGAGTATTATATTCATGAAATGGAAGTGGAAGAGGTTATTCTACCATCCCATCTAGAAGCCAAGATTTTGAGAAGGATTCAAAAAAGAAAGATAAAAGAGAAACTGGATATTTATCTTGAACTTTCCAAAATGGTGGCTTGTATCCTCTTATCCTTTTTTATCTGGCAGACGGGGGTGTTTACCAAGTTCACTTCTCAGGAGCTGGTCAAGTCAGGAGATATGGACACCTTATATGATCGGTTGGGAGAGGTGGTCAACAAAGCGAGCAATTTTGTTTTAAATGAAAGAAATGTAAAGGAGAATCAAAAATGAAAAAAAATCTATTTTTCACATTCTGTTTTAGCCTCATACCGGGCGCAGGTCAAATGTATCAGAACTATATGAAACGCGGAATTTCAATTATGCTTACTATGACAGCTTTTATAGCTCTTAGCATCATGACGCGTACAGAAATTTTTATGTTTCCGGTTCCAATTATTGTATTCTACAGCTTCTTTGATACCTTCCATATTCGGAATGAGGAGTGCGGAGAGGACAAATACATATGGGATTCCTTGTTAAAAGGGAGTGAAACCATTCGGTGGAACTTTAAAAATTTTCACGCCTTAGTTGGCATCGGGTTGGTGGTTCTTGGGATTTATATCATGGCAAATGGAATCATCAATCGTTTTGCAAATTACTATAATGTTAGATGGCTTTCAGATGTAAGCTATTTCATCTCCTCGATCTTTCCGGCATTACTTATCTCTCTTGCATCTATCATTGTGGGCATAAAGATTATTACATCAAAGATAGGAGGAAGACGAGATGGAGAATAAAATTGTTCGAAATGGAACGCTCACCTTTGGTTTTACTTTGATTCTATTTGGCCTTTGTGTATTCTTTCAAATGTTTATGCAAATAAATATGTACCGATATATTTTTATGTTATGGCCACTGATCTTTGTGTTTTTTGGCTGTGAAGTGCTCTATAACGCTTTTAAAAAGGATGTTCGAATCAAATATGATATTATTAGCATTTTCTTACTCTTTTTTATCGTTTTCTTTGGTGGCATTTTTAGTATGATTGATTATGGACTCAATCAAATTTTAACCAGTGATGAAACGAGGGCAATGGCACTCAACACATTTATGAGCCACGAGGAGTATTTTTCTTTTGAAAAGGGAGTAAAGATTATTAATAAAACCGGCAAAAAGATTATTCCGGTCGTTATTGAAGATAGGGAGATGGACCGGACCTGGGTCCGCTCCAGCATTACCACTAAAGAGGTTTCGATGAGTGAGTTTGTAAACATAATTAGAGAAACGCCTCATATTGTGGGTCGTTATAGTCAGGTCGATTACGATCAAGAAATGATCGAGATATCCTATCTACCGGAGTGGGTGGACGAAATAAAATTATTGATCAACACAAACAATCAAAATAGTGTACAGATAATAGAAGAGAATGTTAGCAAATAACATTCTTTTTTCACCATTGACTTTGAAAAAATATACGCTAGAATAGGATTAAAAAACAGAAGGAGTGTCCATGTTAAATAAGTTGGAAAAGGTATTGGCGGGTATGATCGTGAGTTTATTTAAGGCTTCGAAATCAAAGACGACTTATAAAATACTCGGATTGTTTTTAATACTTGTTTGTATTCTGATTGGAGCATCGTTTTATATTCATATGGAAGAAATGAAAGCTTTTGAAAGAGCGAAGATTGTCAATATTATAGGTGTGACGGTTGATCAGGAATCTGGCATCTATATTGTGCAAACACCCTTGATCATTGATGTAAAATACAACAATCCGATTACAATACAAAACCCAGAGAACATCAAACTTGAATTAAATATACAAGCAAGCCAAAAAAGATTCGCACATTTTCTGGAGCAACCAGATGACCGCACCATTCGTTTAAAATACATTACCCATTTTGGGGACCAGGTTGAGACGTTAAATTATCCAAATGAGGACTCGTTGCTTTTAAATGGGGCGGGTATCTATAACGTGGATAATGAACTGATCGATGCAAAACTACCTGCGCCAAATTCGCCGATGGTTTTCGCTTTCAACCAGAAGATTACGATTGCACCAGCTGAACCCTACCCGGTTATTGTGGAACAAAGGCGATCTAAGGAAGTAAAAGAATACACAATCATTTTCAACAAACCGGTTAATGATTTTGCAATAGAAGACGTTACAGTATACGAGGGCCTTACCTCTAATTTCAAAAAGGTAGATACAGAAGGTAGGATTTATAAAATTGATACCACTATGAAGGGGATGGTTGAACAAACCATTACCATTCGAAAGGGAGTCTGCATAACAGACGAGGGTGTTCCAAACTCGGCGGGCGTTCTAGTTCCAGATGGATTCTATTACGTAACAGGGACAAAAGACACTGGGATTGTGATAAGTGATGCACAGGAAGATGCCAATATCGCATTTTATTCGGATGGAAAGTTCCTAAAGGATCTGACTCTTGGTGTGGGCAACCAATTTGTTTACATTCCAGTGGATTATATCTCAAACGACCTGGGCAGAATAAATGAGGAGGAAGGGACGACTTACTTTGGGAAAAGAAATTTCGGCGGCCAGGACGATGAATATGAAAATTATAAGGAGACCTTGCCAAAGGAGTTAGTGGATAGCATTGAAAAATATAACGGGTTTTATGCTGGACGATATGAATCCAGCACCAAATTTGAATCAAGTTCAGATGGCAAAACGACAACAAAATCAGCCCATATAAAAGCAATGGCCAATAAACCCGAAGTGATGATTGAAGCGGGAAGAAGCGATGCAAAAGATGTAAGTTCGGATAAGCTCTACAATTATGTCGATTTCGACTCTGCTACGACCATTGTAAAAAATTTATTTCCCAATGTTTCAATGATTACTCCACATATTCCGTATGGATCAGAGTGGGATACAGTGGTGATGCTTCTTTCGGATCTGGGAATAAGGGACGACTTAAGTGTTATGGAATGGGGGAATTTTTATGATTCGGACATCGCCGGATATAAATTAAATGGAGAGGCAAAGCCTTTAAATGCTGCAATCACAATGCAGACCATGCGATTTAACTTATTTGATTTCGCAGGTAATCTCTGGGAAATGACAAATGAAAAAGTGGGAGACCATATTGTGATTAGAGGTGGTAGTTATGACAGTCTTGGAAAGTTGCAAACCACCTCTTACCGAAAGAAGGTTACGAAAGAGAGTGTTGTCTCAAGAAATATTGGATTTAGACCATTTATGTATATAAAATAAGGGGTAAAAATGCTAAAATTAGGTCAATTTACTAAGAATAAGAAAATAGAAAGAAATTTGTTGTTTGTCATTGCATTCTGCATTGCTTTCTATTTTGTTTGTCATCATTATTATCAGTTTAATCTTGTTGATTACGGCTATAGGAAAATTGATGCGCTAAAAGAGTTTTTGACCCAAGACGTTGACCGTTCGATTGAGAAACTTGAGGATGGGCTTGGAAAAGGAGAAAACACCTACACGGTTGTCGATATCGCAGACTTCACTTATCGAAATCATCTGAACTTGGATACTTTTTTTGAGCTACTCTATTACTTTGCACCCGCTATACTGGTGGTTTTTCTGCTGAGCTTGGTATTGGTGATTGATTCGGTATACTTTAGAATAAAATATTTTATTTTATATGTACTCTATGATGAGACAAAAGATAAAACGGGCGAGAAAATTAAAAATATTGTGAAGAACAAGATACAAGAAAAAAACAGGATTTTATATCTTCCGGCGAAAGTACCCATCTTGCTTGTGACCATGCTTGTATTTGATTTTTTCTTTACAAGTGGTAATCCGATTATAGAAAGAACCATACAAAATATGATTGGATTAATCTATATCGTGATCCTTATCTATGGTTTACAACTGTCTACCAAATTTGTGAGAATAAGAAACAGTTTGATGAAAAACGCTTATTTCCTAATCAATCTTGTTTTGTTTTTCGTCATCCCGCAGATTTATTTTATCATAGGATTTACTCAGAGTTTATTTAATATAAACATTATTGTTTATAAACAGAAGTAGGTGAAAATGGAAGTAAAAGAATTTTTCGGAAAAGTTAAAAAATATTTGATGATCACACAGATCCTCATTTCGGTTATGCTCTATGTGGATGCCTTTTTAAGATTGCGTTTTTCACGAGAGTTTTTCTTTTTTGTGGGCATCGTTTTTGTGGTCAACGTATTCATTTTTACCATTTTAAACTTCTTGCTTCAAAAACTGCTGAAGAGTTTTGTGCCGGATAGAAAGCTGCAAAAGATGGTGGCAAAGGAAGTGGAGTACAATACGCCTGTTCCAACTGTCGTGACCGATGAGGACATGAAGATAGTTTGGTATAACAATATGTTTATTGAAATATTAGATAAGAAGGACTTTTTAAACAAGAAATTGGTTGATTATATAAAGGATTTTGATATTGAAGAGATCATGAAAGAGAATCCTAAAACGCTTTCGTTTAATAATCATTACTATCACGTAAAAGTGGAGGTTATCAAGCGAAGGAATGAAGTGACTAGCGAAATGGATAATTATTATACCATTTTCTTTATTGATGTTACAGAAAAAGTGGAGCTTAAAAACAAATATGAGGAGAGCAAGATCGTACTGGGGTATGTATACATTGATAATTATGAGGAGATTACAAACAGCATAGAGGACACGAAAAGGCCAATGCTGTTTGGACTTGTGAGCCGAAATCTTCAGAAGTATATTAAAGAACTTGATGGAAGTATTAAGCAACTAGAGCGCGATAAATTCCTAATTATTCTCACCAAGAGCAAAATGAATATCATTATAGAGTCCAAGTTTAAGATTTTGGAGGAGATTAGAAAGATTAGCATTGGAAATGATCTTCCAGTGACATTAAGCATTGGGATGAGCACCTTTGGGGATACCATTGAGCTATTAATGGAGAATGCAAAAGATGCAATTGAACTTGCTGTAACACGTGGTGGAAATCAAGCAGTTGTGAAAAAAGAAGAAAATATTTATGACTTTTATGGCGCAAAATCCAAACAAGAGATTGAGGGTCAGAATGCCACGAAGGCAAGAGCAAGAATCAAGGCATATGCTCTGAAAGAAATGATGGATGGCGTATCGAATGTCATTATCATGGGGCACAAAAATATTGACCTGGATGCACTAGGGGCTGCATTGGGGATGCGTAGAGCGGCCAAGGAGCTTGGGAAAACAAGTTATATCGTGTTGGATTCTATCAACAATGCGATTCAAAATGTATATGATAAGATCGTTCAATCGGATGAGTATGAGGATGACCTCTTTTTGCCTTCTGAAAGAGCAAAGGAGATGAACTCAGATAACACGCTTTTAATTGTGGTGGACGTTAATGTGCCGAGTTATACCGAATGCCCGGAATTGATTGAAATAATGGATAATGTTGCGGTCATAGATCATCATATCCGTGGAACCTCTTTTATAGAAAAGGCAAAGGTGGTTTACCTGGATCCATTTGCCTCTTCCTCCTGTGAAGCGGTGGTACACATCTTACAGTACATGGTTGAGAAGATTAAGTTTACAGAGATTGAAGTGGATGCAATGCTTGCAGGGATCCTAGTGGATACCAAGAACTTTATGTTTAAAACAGGAGTCAAAACATTTGAGGCAGCAGCCTTCTTAAAGAAGTGCGGTGCTGAGAATATGCGGGTGAAGTTTTTATTCCAAAACGATTTCGAGACTTTTAAGAAGAAAGCAAGAGCGGTTTTGGATGCTCAAATATATAAGGAAAAAACAGTGATTACAGTTTGTCCGAGCAATGTAAAGAATAATTTTATTGTGGTGGCACAGATTGCAGATGAGCTTTTAAATATTGTGGATGTGGAGGCTTCGTTTGTGCTTTACCAAGGCGAGGACAATATGACTTCAATTAGCGCTAGATCAAACGGGAATGTGAATGTACAAATCATTATGGAAGAGCTGGGGGGCGGCGGACACTTCACAGCAGCTGGGGTACAATTAAAAGATAAAAAGGTAGAAGAAGTCATTGAAAATATCAAGGTAAGTATCGACAATTATTTCAATGACGTTTCATAAAATTGTATAAAAATCCTTGTATTTTATAAAAATAACTCTATAATGATACAAAAGGAGACTGCCATGGATATCAATCATCTTAATGAAGTGTATATCGATATTTTTAAGGAAATTGCAAATATTGGTTCCGGACATGCCACCACAGCGCTTGCAACTTTAATGCAAAATGTATTACATATGGATGTTCCGAATGTGCGTTTGGTTAAGATCAGTGATATCGCAAAGCTCTTGGGGGATGAAGAAGCCCTTACAGTTGGTGTGTTTCATGAGGTGGAGGGCGAGATTAGCGCTACGATGATGCATATCATGCCAATTGCATCTGCAAAACGAATTATAGAGATTTTGTTACACAAAGAGGTAAATGATGTCTATAATCTAGAAAGTATGGAACTATCCGTATTAAATGAAATTGGAAACATTTTGACAGGTTCTTATCTGTCCGCTTTTGCGGACTTGACAAAATTAAATATTAGTCAATCTACGCCGTATCTATCGATCGATATGGCAGGTGCCATTTTATCTGTTCCCGCAACCCAATATGGAATCATGAGTGACGAAGTTTTGCTTGTTGAAACCGAATTTAAGAATGACACAGACAAGATTGTGGGTTATTATCTACTAATTCCGGATGAAGAATCGTTGGCTAAAATATTAAAAAGCTTATGGGTGGAAATGTGATACAGAATGTTACTTTTAAAGATATGATTCAAGTGGGGATGGGTGACTTCAAAGTTGCAAAATACCCTCTCTGCCTTACAACATTAGGGCTTGGATCTTGTGTGGGACTTACATTATTTGACAGAGTAAATCGAGTAGGCGGCATGCTTCATGCGATGCTACCTGATAGTAGACGAAGTAGTGGAACTGTTGTAAAAGCTAAATTTGTGGACACAGGGATTCTGGAGCTTTTAAGTGCACTTGAGAAAGCAGGAGCGGACATTAACCACCTTGAAGCTAAGCTAGCAGGTGGAGCCAAAATGTTCGCTGTCAACAATTCGAACTTTGAGGTGTTTCAAGTGGGCGAGAATAATATAAAGGCTTCCAAAGAATGGCTTGCCAAGTTCAATATTCGCATTTTGGCCGAGGATACCGGAGCAAATTATGGGCGCACAATTGTTTTACATACAGATGCAGGTGAGGTAGAAATAAAGACGGTCGGGAAACAGATTAAAGTGATTTAAGAGGTGCTTAATGGGCAGTATTATTAAAAATTCTGATGAACTAGAGGGGATTTGGGAACACTATAAGGGTTCACAGAAAAAAGAATTAAAGGACAAAATCATTGTTGGTTATACACCGCTTGTAAAATATATAGCCGGAAGAATGAATGTTTACCTTGCAGGAAATGTTGAGTATGACGATCTGGTGAGCTATGGAATTTTTGGCTTGATTGATGCGGTAGACAAATATAAATTTACCAAAAATGTAAAATTTGAAACCTACGCTTCACTTCGCATCAGGG
Source organism: Eubacteriales bacterium (assembly GCA_031549455.1). Classification (GTDB taxonomy): domain Bacteria; phylum Bacillota; class Clostridia; order Lachnospirales; family JAKSVV01; genus JAVBPT01. The sequence goes on along the minus strand of JAVBPT010000028.1, from coordinate 28,376 downwards.
GAGCTATTCTGGATAGCATTCGAAAGATGGATTGGATTCCAAGAACGCTAAGGCAAAAGCAAAAACAATTCGAAAAGGTCATCAGCGAACTTGAAGCTGAGCTTGGAAGATTTCCTACAGATGAGGAAATTGCAGAAAAGATGGAAGTAAAGCCTGATGAAGTTGAAAAACTGATGCAGGAAACCACTATTGCGCAAGTGATTTCACTTGATGACTATACAGATCAAAATCATGAAACCAACGTGCTCGACCTGAGCGAAGATAGCAAAGCGATCAGTCCAGAAAAGGAAATCGAGAACGATGAGGCTAAAGAGATGTTAAAAGATGCACTGAATATATTAAATGAAAGAGAAAAGAAATTGGTATTCTTATATTATTATGAAGAACTCACATTAAAGGAAATTAGTAAGGTGCTTGAGGTTTCTGAATCCCGAATTTCTCAACTGCACTCAAAAGTTCTCTTGAAATTAAAGAACAAGCTTGGAAAATTTCAAACGATATTATTGGATTGAGGTGGTACGAATGGTAGACGGTACAAACGAGGAAAAGAAAGCAGTTGATGAAGAAGTTAAGATAGAGATTACACCGGATAAGCTCTTCGCTTTTGCATCTTTTTATGAAGCAAAAGAGGGTGGAAATGCAATAACCGCTGAAAAGATCGTAAAGAGGTTGCAAGAAGCGGGGATTGCTTTTGGTATCAAAAGCGAAGAAATCCAATTAATGCCTCAAAACCCAAATCGTTTTAATGAGAAGATGCTTGTTGCAGAGGGAATCAAGACGATCGATGGAGAAAATGGCTATGTAGAAAACAAGCTTACAATTGAAGAAAAGGGTCCCAAACTACAAGAAGATGGAACAGTGGATTTTTATAACCTAAACCTAATACATAATATCGTAAAGGATACGCTCATTGCAGAGCTTATGCCACCAAAAGAAGGAACAAATGGGAAAAATATATTGGGGCAAGAGCTTATTGCAAAGCCGGGGAAGCAAGTGATCTTGTATGAAGGTAAAAATACGAGGCTTTCAGAAGATAAAATGAAGCTTTACGCCGCTACGAATGGTGAGCTTGTAAAATCGGATGGTAAATATTCCATTTTGGATATGTATGAGGTGTCCGGAGATGTGGATGCAGAAACAGGAAATATTGAATTTTTAGGGAGCATTACCATTAAGGGGAATGTCCGAAAAGGATATAGCGTAAAAGCAGAAGGAAATCTTACTGTAAACGGAGTGGTAGAAGGAGCGGTCATCATTGCTGGTGGCGATATTATGATAGCAGGAGGTATACAAGGAAACAACGCCTGTAAGATCGAAGCAAAAGGAAACTTGTATGCGAAATTTATTGAAAATTCAGAAGTAATTGTTTATGGAAATATAACCAGTGCGAGCGTGATGCATTCAAATGTGAAATGCGGCGGTCTGTTAGAAGCCAATGGAAAGGCAGGACTTGTGGTTGGAGGAAACATATCCGCTTATAAAGGGATTGTCGCAAAATCTCTAGGCTCTCATATGGCCACTCAAACCAACCTGGTGGTGGGACAAGATCTCAAATTGCTTGAGAACTATAGAGCGCTTTCGGATGAACTAAAGAAGGCGCAGACTGAACTAATTAAGATGGAACAGATTGTGGCGGTTTTGAGCAAAAAAAAGGATCTTGGTCAACTTGTGGGACCACAGATTGAGTTATATGAAAAATCACAAAAAACACAAGAGTACCTAGAAAAGAAGGTGCCGGATTTGGAATCTCAAACGGAGGCAATCTTAAAGCAGCTGGATCAGGCAAATGATTATAACATCAAAGTGGAAGGGCCTGTTCATTCAGGAGTACGCGTTGAGATCTGTGGAGAAAAGAAAACAATTAATGATGATATCAGCTTTTGTAGAATTTATAAGAAGAATGGAGAAATTGTGATTTCACAATTATAGATGGGGGAGATATGATTAATCGTATTTTAATGGTATCAAGTGAAGCGGTTCCATTTGCCAAATCTGGCGGGCTTGCAGATGTCGCGGGAACATTGCCAAAAAATATCGTTGACAATGGGTATGACATGAGAGTGGTGATGCCAATGTACAAGTCTATAAAAACAGAGTACAAAAAGATGATGACCAAAATTTTTACATTTAACGTTCAACTAGATTGGAGAAATCAAACGGCCAATCTATATGAATGTAAGTGGAAAACAGACCAGGGAAATTTTTTAACCTACTATTTTATTCAAAATGATTATTACTTTGAACGGGACGGAATGTATGGATACGATGATGATGGCGAACGATTTATGTTTTTTTCAAAGGCTGTTTTAAATATGCTTCCGATCATTGACTTTTGTCCAGATATTATGCATTGTAATGACTGGCAAACGGGTTCAATTTGTGCAATGCTTAGCGAAGTATACCGTAAAACGGATTTTTATAAGGATATAAAAACAGTGTTCACCATTCACAATCTAAAATTTCAGGGCTGGTGTGGAAAAGAATTTTTGAATATGATGCAACTTGATGATTCCTATTTTGTGAGTCATAAACTAGAATTTTATGGCAAAGTCAATATGATGAAGGCGGGGATCCTGTATTGCGATAAGCTGAATACAGTGAGTGAAATGTATGCCAGAGAAATACAAACGCCTACCTACGGCTGTGATTTAGAGGGCCTTCTTCGCGAACAAAATCATAAGTTATATGGCATCTTAAATGGAATCGATAATGACTTTTACAATCCATTCACAGATGAAATCATTTGGAAGAATTATAGCATTGAGAAGCTGGACCGAAAGAGCAATAATAAATTGAGTTTACAGAGAGAACTTGGATTTGCTGAGAATGTGAATACCCCATTGATTTCAATCGTGTCCCGCTTGACGGATCAAAAAGGACTGGATTTGATTGGCGATAACATAGAAGAACTCCTTGGCATGGATATTCAGCTTGTTATTCTCGGAACAGGGGACAGGTGGATTGAAGAGATGTTTAGTTATATGGAAACTAGGGCACCGCACAAAGTGAAGGCACATATTATGTTTAGCGAAGAGTATGCAAATAAGCTTTATGCAGCAAGTGATATGATCTTAATTCCATCTAGGTTTGAGCCATGCGGTCTCACCCAACTCATTAGCTTTAGATATGGAACAGTTCCAATTGCACGGGCTACTGGTGGACTTGCAGATACCGTTATTAATTATAAAAATAAAGCGGCAAAAGCTACGGGCTTTACGTTTAGAAATGCATCCTCATCCGAACTGATGGATGCCGTACGCGCTGCTTATCAGTTATATACCACAGATAAAAGTGCATGGACAAATATTGTGACCAATATCATGAAATTAGATTATTCATGGAATTCATCAGCCAAGAAGTATATTCGGCTTTATGAAACGATCCAAAATAAAAAATGGCAAATCGCGTAATGCTTGGGAGGAAATATGATCAATAAGCTTGCTGTTTTCACAGATGAAACAGAAAACTTTGTGACCCCTTATGCGCCATCTAAGAAAGAAAAAGTAAGATTTAAGATAAGAGTTGGAAAAAAAGACTTTACAAAAATCAGAATTATTTTTGACAACAATACGTATGAGATGAAAAAAGAGAAGAACGATAAGATGTTCGACTTTTTTGGTGTAAGCATTTTGGTACTAAAGAATGCGACCTATTATTATGAATTAGAAAACAAAGAGGGAACTGTATTTTATTATAATCGAAATGGCATTAGCAATTCAATCGACCACAATTTTGATTTTCAGATTGTGATTGATTTTAAAGTGCCGGAGTGGTCTCGTGGTGCGGTGATGTACCAAATTTTTATCGACCGCTTTTGTAACGGGGATCCTTCAAATGATGTTGAAACAGATGAATATATGTATAGGGGAAAAGAATTTATAAATAACGCCGTGATTGATAAGAATGAGTATGTCAAAAAGGCCAAAGATTGGTATGAGCTTCCGGATGTAAAAGACAACACAAAGTTCTATGGCGGAGACTTACAAGGGGTGATGGATAAATTAGAGTATTTAAAAGAACTCGGTGTTGAAGCAGTCTATTTTAATCCCATTTTTGTGTCTCCGAGTAATCACCGCTATGACACCCAAGACTATGAATATGTAGATCCACATATTGGAAAGATTGTGAGTGATAAAGAGGGCGTGCTAGATGCGAACATGGTTTCAAATAGCCAGTCGGAAAAGTACATTGAAAGAGTTACAAACTTTGATAACTTAAAGGCGAGCAATGAGCTCCTGAGAATGCTTATTCAAAAGGCTCACAGCCTGGGCATTAAAGTGATCTTAGATGGTGTATTTAATCATTGCGGCTCTTTTAACAAATGGTTGGATCGTGAAAAGATATATTATGAAAAGGCGGGCTATGAGAATGGAGCGTTTATTGACAAGAACAGTCCATATGTGAACTACTTTAAATTTAGAGAGGAAAAATGGCCCTATAACTTATCCTATGATAAATGGTGGGATTATGAGGAGTTGCCTAAGCTACATTATGAAGGCTCAGAGGAGTTATATCATTATGTGATGTCAGTGGCTAGAAAGTGGATAGCAGACCCCTATCAGGCAGATGGGTGGAGACTTGATGTGGCCGCGGATCTTGGCTATTCTAAAGAATTCAACCATCAGTTTTGGAAAGACTTTAGAAAGTCAGTCAAGACAGCAAATAGAGATGCGGTTATCTTGGCAGAACATTACGAGAACCCATCTGAATGGTTACGGGGAGATGAGTGGGATACCATTATGAACTATGAGGCCTTTATGGAACCGGTGAGCTACTATTTCACAGGTATGGAGAAGCATAGTGATAAAGAGAAAAAGGAGCTATTGGGAGGCACAGAAATTTTCATCAACACCATGAAATGGTTTCAAGGACAAATGCCGATTCAATCTCTTGAGACGGCTATGAATCAGATTTCAAATCACGATCATTCACGATTTTTGACACGGACCAACCGGACGATTGGGCGAATCTATTCAAAAGGCACTACCGGTGCAAGCATGGACACGAACAAGGGAATATTAAAGGAGGCCACTGTTTTACAGATGACATGGCCGGGAGCGCCAACGATCTACTACGGGGATGAGGCGGGGTTGACAGGATGGACAGACCCAGACAACAGGCGAACCTATCCTTGGGGAAGAGAGGATCACGAACTCCTCGCTTTCTATAAGAAAATTATAGAGATTCATAAGAGATATAGGGCTTTAAAGACAGGATCTTTAATCTATCTGGTAGGTGATTACAATATTCTCTCTTATGCGCGGTTCAATGAAAATGAAAAGGTGATTGTGATATTTAACAATAACGAATATCCAAAACTTGACCTAGTGATTCCGGTATGGATGGTGGAAATACCAGATGAAAGCAAACTCAAAAAAATATTTGCAACAGACGTTTCTGGATTTTATGAAAATACAGATGAGTATGTTGTCTTTGATGGCAATATCAAAATCAGTATACCACCCTTTTCAAGCACAATTCTTGCCATTTCCTAACATAACATTCTCTTTAGCATACTATGTGCTATAAGAGAATTTTTGCAGGAGGAGAGAAATGTATTCAAACATTTTGGATACGATTGGTCGCACGCCTATGGTGCGGATTAACCATATCGGTGTGAAAAAAAGTGTGTCGATTTATGCAAAAGTAGAGGGATTTAATCCAACTGGGAGTATTAAAGACAGGATTGCGCTTCATATGATAGAGGAAGCAGAAAAAACGGGAGAACTTACAAAAGAGAAGATCATCATTGAGGCGACCTCTGGAAACACGGGAATCGGTCTTGCAATGATCGGATGTGTAAAAGGATATGCTGTACAGATCGTGATGAGTAGTGCGGTATCCATTGAAAGACAAAAAATGATTCGGGCTTTTGGGGCAGAGGTCATTTTAACAGATGGTAAGCTTGGAACAGATGGAGCAATCTTAAAAACGAAAGAACTGGTCCAAAGCCATCCGGGGAAATATTTTAACCCTGACCAATTTTCCAACGTGTACAATAAACTGGCACATTATAGGATGACAGGAGAGGAAATTTGGCAGGATACAGAAGGCCAAATTACCCATTTTGTTTCCGCACTGGGTACCTCTGGCACCATAATGGGCATTGGAATGGTTTTAAAAGAGAAAAATTCGGATATTAAAGTCATAGAGGCTCATCCTGAAAAAGGGCATTATATTCAAGGTTTAAAGAATATGGAAGAGGCAATTGTGCCTCAGATTTATGACCGGAGCAAAATTGATGAGAGTATACTTATTCAGAGTGAGGACGCCTTTTCGATGACCAGGAGAATTATAAAAGAAGAGGGAATGTTTGTGGGGATGAGTAGCGGTGCAGCCATGCTCGCAGCAGAAAGAGTGTCAGAGAGGATTTCATCAGGAAACATTGTGGTCGTCTTTCCGGACCGAGGAGAAAAATATCTAAGCACAGGCTTGTTTAAATAAGCGGAAATAGAAGAAATTTTGGAACAAATTGTCTATTCCAATTTCTTGACTTTGGAATCCTGTGTGGTATAGTGTAAGTGTTAGTAGATTGTTAATCAAAATTAGGAGGTAGAAATGAACGTACGAATTACAGGGAGGAATGTGGATTTAACAGAAGGATTAAAAGCCAAAATTGAAAACAAAATGGAAAAACTAGAGAAGTTTTTTAGTTCAGACGTTGAGGCACATGTGACATTAAAAGTAGAAAAGTTAGAGCAAATCATAGAAATAACAATCCCTATAAGGTCCACAATTTTAAGAACAGAAGTGAAAGACAGAGACATGTATGTTGCAATTGATAAAGGAATTAGTATTTTAGAAAAACAACTTGGAAAATATAAAGGCAAATTAAAAAACAGACATAAAGATGATAATGTATTTAAAAGCGATTATATGTCAGAGGAAAGTAGTGTGTTAGAAGAAGACTTGGTGATCAGCAAGGTAAAGAACTTTGAATTGAAGCCAATGTCGGATGAGGAAGCGATTATGCAAATGAATCTGCTGGAACATGACTTCTACTTATATTTTGACATTAAAACAGGCGGATTTAAAGTGGTATATAGAAAAAAAGACGGTACATACGGACTTATTATTGCACATTAAGGAGGCCCGAGAGAACTATCGAATAGTTCTTTTCTTTTAAAAGAAGGTTAGAATGGAAGAATTATTTAGCAATACAGTCAATATAAATATACAAGGGTTGAGTCCTGAAAGCTTGGCGTTTGTTGGAGATGCAGTATATGAACTCTACATCGCCACCTTTTTGGTACTTGAAAAGGATCGGAGCACCAAAAGTCTAACCGATCATGCAATCAGATATGCGAGGGCGAGTTATCAGGCCGATGTGTTTAAAAAACTAGAGGCAATGCTTACAGAAGAAGAGGAGAATATTTACAAGAGGGGCAGAAATACGCACGGAAGGGTTAGCTCCAAAAGCGCAACGATGAGCGAATATAGAATGGCTACAGGCCTTGAGGCGCTCATCGGATACTTATTTATGACAAAGAAATTTGAAAGATTAAATGAGGTCATGGCCTTTATTTTAAAAGAAGGGAAAGAGAGACATGAGTAAATCATCAGAAAAATTTGTAATGGGCGCAGCAATCCTTGCTGTTGCAGGAATTATCTCCAAGATACTAGGAGCTGTATTTAGAATACCACTCGATAACTGGATTGGCACAGAAGGAATGGGCTATTATCAGAGTCCTTATCCAATCTATGCTTTACTGTTATCCATTTCATATCTTGGTATTCCGGCTTCGATTTCGAAGCTTGTGTCTGAAAAAAGGGCACAAGGAAAGTACAAAGAGGCGCACGAAATCTTTAAAAGTGCATTTCTTATTCTTGGCATTTTGGGGTTGATTTTTTCATTCTGCCTTTACTTTTTTGCACCGATCATTATTGAGAGGGCAAAATGGTCTAATGAGGTGATCTATTCCTTCTATGGCCTTGCACTGGCCCCTTTTTTCGTATCCATCATGGGTGCATTTAGAGGCTACTTCCAGGGGATGCAAAACATGCAACCCACAGCGCTTTCTCAAACGATTGAGGCTTTTGGAAGAGTGCTTGTGGGCCTTGGCCTTGCCCTGTATCTTTTACGTTATGGAATCGGGCAAGCGGCTGGTGGAGCTTCTTTTGGTGCCACTGCAGGTGGAGCACTTGCCACCCTTTTTCTTGCAGGTGTCTATTTTAAAAACAGACCAGAGCTTAAGCGGGAGATTCAGAGCGAAGGAAATGCCAATAAAGTGAGCAAACTAAATTCTATGCTTCTGATTGTGCTAGTGGCGCTTCCAATCTCAATTAGCGGGGCGATCAACTCAATCCTATCCATGATTGATTCCTTTGTGGCACAGGCCAGACTGCAAAGTGCATTGGGGTATACCAAGGAGCTTGCAGCAAGTGCTTATGGCGTTTTAAGCGGTAGAGCAACCACACTAGTCAACATGCCACTGACAGTTGCCATGGCGATCATCCTTAGCATTATGCCAGCGGTGTCCAATGCAATTGCAAGAGGAGATAAAAAAGATTTACATGAAAAGATTGATTTGGGGATTCGGTTTTCACTCTTTTTGGGACTGCCAGCTGCAACGGGGCTTGCAATCCTTGCGGGACCAATCATCAAACTTCTTTATCCCAAGGATTCGGTGGGAACCTTTACATTGGTTATTCTTAGCATCTCCCTAATCTTCATTATCTTGGGCCAACTTTTTGCGACTATTTTGCAAGGAGCGGGTGGAAGATGGCTTTGGGTACCGATTGTGAATCTTGGCATCATCGTTTTTGTAAAATATATTGCAACCTATTACTTCGTTGGAATGGAAACTTTAAACATCAATGGAGCTGCACTGGCGACGGTATTGGCCTATTTGGTGTATTGCATACTCAATTATATATTTATAAAGAGGCAATCAGGGTTTCGGTTAATGAACCTGGATTCGATCACTAAAACGATACTATCCACAGTTGTAATGGCGGTGATCACAATGGGATCCTTCTATATCCTTTCCTACATTCCAATTTATCAGAAGATTATACCACCAATTGGAGCCGTTTTGATTGGCGTGATGGTATACTTTGCAATGCTTGTCATGACGGGAGCCATTAAAGATGAGGATTATGAGATTATGCCGTATGGAGATAAGATTAAAAAAATGGTCCGAAGATAAAATAAAGAAGGAAAAAGGTTTGAGGCAATTCAAATCTTTATTTTTTTGCACCCAACTTTGAGCTTGATTTTTATTGACCTAGATAAATAATTATGCTATTATGTGAATAAATTAGATGTGAGGAAAGAGGATGAATAGAATAGAAATCAGTCAGTTATATAGTGAATATAAAACACAAATTGGGAAGGAAATCCAACTGGCCGGCTGGATCAGAACACTAAGAGACTCAAAATCCTTTGGGTTTATCGAGATGAATGATGGATCTTCTTTTAAGAACATTCAGATCGTGATTGACGAATCCCTACCGAACTTCAAGGAGATATTAAAGTATACACTCAACTCAACGATCGAAGTTTCGGGCATACTTGTTGAATCGGAAGGCTCTAAACAAACCTTTGAAATAAAGGCAAAGGAGGTAGTACTTACAGGACTATGCGATGAATCCTACCCACTCCAAAAGAAACGACATACATTAGAGTATCTTAGAACCATCGCACACCTTAGACCTCGAACCAACACCTTTCGAGCTGTGTTTCGAATTCGTTCGCTGGCTGCTTTTGCAATCCATGAGTACTTTCAAAAACAAGGATTTGTGTACGTTAATACGCCAATCATCACTGGAAGTGATTGTGAGGGGGCAGGAGAGATGTTTCAAGTGACCACACTAAACCTGAATGATGTTCCAAAGACAAAAGAGGGAAAGGTGGATTACAAACAAGACTTCTTTGACAAGCCAACCAATCTAACCGTAAGTGGGCAGCTGGAGGGGGAGACTTTTGCAATGGCTTTTGATAAAATCTATACCTTTGGCCCCACTTTTAGGGCGGAAAATTCCAATACACCAAGACATGCGGCCGAATTCTGGATGATTGAACCAGAAGTTGCTTTCTTTGATATCCATGACAACATGCGTCTTGCGGAGGGAATGGTAAAACAGGTTATAAGTTATATTCTTTTAAATGGAAAAGATGAGATGGACTTTCTGAACCAATATATCGACACCACTTTAATTGAAAGGCTCACAAAGATTGTGGAAGCGGATTTTGGCGTGGTGACCTATACGGAGGCTATTCAAATTTTGACAGAATCAAAAGAGGAATTTAAATATCCCGTAAGCTGGGGAATTGATCTTCAAACAGAACATGAACGGTATCTAACAGAAAAGCATTTTAAAAGGCCGGTTTTTGTCATCGACTATCCGAAGGAAATCAAAGCTTTTTATATGAAACAAAACGAGGACGGGAAGACAGTGAGCGCAATGGATTTACTCGTTCCGGGAATTGGGGAGCTCATTGGCGGTAGTCAAAGAGAAGAAAATCTTGAAAAACTTATAAATCGAATCAAGGAGCTGGGCTTAAATGTAGAAGACTATTCCTGGTATCTTGATACCAGAAGATTTGGCACTGTAAAACATGCTGGATATGGACTTGGATTTGAAAGAATGATTATGTACCTTACAGGCATTTCAAACATTCGAGATGTCATTCCTTTCCCAAGGACGGTGCATAACGCGGAATTTTAGGAGGAGACTATGTCGATAATCGAACCAAAGACCTTACCGGGCTTTTTGGAGCTCTTACCAGAAGAGCAAATCGAGTTTAACAGAATATATGATACTATTAGGAAGAACTATGAGCGGGCAGGCTTTGTGCCTCTGGATACGCCTTTATTAGAGTATGAGGAAATCATTCTTGCAAAAGCGGGTGGGGAAACAGAAAAGCAAATTTATCGTTTTAAGAAGGGGGACACGGATCTGGCACTTCGCTTTGACCTTACGGTACCCCTCGCAAAGTATGTTGCGCTTTACTTTAACCAGCTCAGTTTTCCGTTTAAAAGGTATCAAATCGGAAAGGCATTTAGAGGAGAAAAGCCCCAAAAAGGACGGTTTAGAGAATTCTATCAGGCGGATATTGATATTATTGGAGATGGTGAGCTATCGATCATGCACGATGCAGAGATACCCAGTATCATCTACAAGATTTTTAAAGAGCTTGATTTTGGAAAATTTACGATTAGAATAAACAATAGAAAGGTTTTAAATGGTTTTTTTGCAGAGCTTCTAGAGGAAGAAAAGGCGAGGGAGATTCTTAGAATTGTCGATAAGATCGACAAGATTGGAAAAGAAGCGGTGGCGTTAGAACTCCAAAAGCTAAGAGTTGAAAAAGAAAATGTAGAAAAGATTTGTTCTTTTGTGTTAATCAAAGGAACAAATGAGGAAATGATTTTGAGGCTAGAGAGTCTGGGGATCAAAAACGAACAATTTACACTAGGCCTTTTAGAACTTAAAAATGTTATAAGGTATGCAACGCTCTTAGGGGTTCCGGAAAGTCATCTTAATATCGATCTCACCATTGCTAGGGGACTAGATTACTATACGGGAACGGTATATGAGACCACACTGGATGAACATAGAGATATTGGTAGTATTTGCTCGGGCGGACGTTATGAAAATCTTGCTGAATATTATACAACCAAGAAATTACCAGGTGTGGGCATTTCCATTGGTCTGTCTAGACTATTTTATAAACTGATGGAGATGCGGATTGTGGAACCCAAAAATCGCACCATGGTGGATGCTTTGATCATACCCATGGGAGAAGAAGCGTTGGATTACTCGATGAATATTTTAAAAAGGTTGAGAGAAAAAGGGGGGAAGGTGTGCATCTCTTATGATAAAAAGGGAATAAAGCAAAACCTAAACTACGCCAACAAACAGAATATTCCGTATGTGCTTATTATTGGCGAAACCGAAATGAACACAAATCTACTCACTTTTAAAAATATGCGAGAGGGGACCCAGGAGGTTCTTTCGATAGAAGACATCATCAAAAAGCTTTCGTAAAATGAAAATAGGATTCTATGAAAAGAGAGATATGTAGCGAGCCTTTTAGAGAGGAAATGAGGGTGAAAAATTTCCAGGAACCGCTACGGAGGGACATCTTGGAGAATGTAGTCAAATTTGAGTATAAAGTAAGGTGGCACCACGTTTAAAACGTCCTTACATGGTTTTTTTCCATGTAAGGCTTTTTTAGTGTAAAGGAGAGAAGGCAAAATGGATTTAAAAAAATATGAAGCATTTTTCAAACAGTACGTTAAAGGGTTCTCTGCAAAGGACAAAGTAGTTCAGGAGAGCATCAATCTAAAAGTAAAACATACTTACAAGACAAAGGAGATTGCAAGACAGATCGCTGTGGAACTTGGTCTTTCGGAGGAGGAAATTAAACTGGCGGAGTGTGTTGCCCTCTTTCATGATATCGGACGGTTTTCGCAGCTTAAGGAATATGGACACTTTGATGACCGCAGTTCGATTGATCATGCTGAAAAGAGCATCCAGGTTCTAGAGGAGGAGAAGGTTCTTTCGGATTTATCCCCAAGGACAAAAGAGGTCATCACAACAGCAATCTACCATCATAACAAGAAGGAAATGCCAACGAATATAACAGATCCGGAAGTGATGCTTCAAATTAAACTAATTCGAGATGCGGATAAGACGGATATTTATAGAGTGTTTGCCGAGGACACCAAAAATGCGAGTCCGGAGAAGTTAAGGGTGCTTCATGGGGATTCTAGATTGGATCAAGATATTTCGGATAGTATCTATGAGCGGATTAAGCAGAAAAAAATTTTTGGCTGGGATGAAATCAAGACAATGGCAGAGCATGAGATTGCTATTCTTTCCTGGCTCATTACAGACATAAACTTTAAACAAACCATACAAATTGTTTTGCGACAAGGCTATGTGGAGGAATATTATGAGCAGATACAAAAAACAGAACGCTTTGCTGAATTATATCAATGGATTATGGAAGAAATAAGAAAATAGGAGGGAAATAAATGCATAGAACACATAATGCTGGAGAATTAAATGAAACCAATATTGGACAAGAGGTGAAGATCGCTGGGTGGCTGGAAAACATACGAGATCTGGGCGCACTCATGTTCATCAACGTAAGAGATTTTTATGGAACAACTCAGGCAGTGATCAATGACGAGACAATGAAAGAAGGGGTCAGGAAGATTCCAAGAGAGTCTACCATTTCAGTTATGGGGAAAGTGGTGAAACGTTCTTCGCCTAACAAGAACATTCCAACAGGAGAGATTGAGATTGAACCCAGCAAAGTGGAGGTGCTTGGACTTTGCACAGAGGCGCTTCCTTTTGAAGTCGGTAGTAGCGTGGATTCCAAAGAAGAGAATCGGTTAAAGTATCGGTTCTTGGATCTTCGAAATCCGGTTGTAAAAGACAAGATTGTGCTTCGGTCTAAGGTAATTGATGCGATTCGAAAGAAGATGAAGGAACGAAAGTTTTTAGAAATTCAAACGCCCATTCTTACAAGCTCATCTCCGGAAGGAGCCAGAGACTATCTTGTACCCAGCAGGGTCCATCCGGGAAAATTCTACGCCTTACCACAGGCTCCACAACAATTTAAGCAACTCTTAATGGTAAGTGGAATCGATCGGTACTTTCAGATTGCACCTTGTTTTAGAGATGAGGATGCAAGAGCAGATCGCTCGCCGGGAGAGTTTTATCAACTTGACCTTGAAATGAGCTTTGCGGAGCAGGAGGACGTCTTCCTTGTTATGGAAGAAGTGATGTATGAACTCTTCACAGAGTTTTCAAGGCGAGAGGTGAGCAAACCTCCGTTTAGGAAGATTAAGTATTTGGATGCAATCGAGCTTTATGGCAGTGACAAGCCGGATCTTAGAAATCCACTTCTCCTTTCGGACTTAACAGATTTATTTAAAAATACAGCCATTAGCTTTTTGACTGGGAAGGTTATTAGGGCGGTGTACGTAGAAAACTTCGGTGGAACCAGAAAAATGATTGACGAGGTCCACGCCAAGGTTTGCGAGGTGGGTGGTCAAGGAGTGGCTTGGGTGAAGTTAGATGAAAAGGGAGAGTTTGTGGGTAGCATTGCAAAAAATTTATCCGATGATGAAAAGCGAACACTCACCCAAAAATATAACCTAAAACCGAATGGCATGGTGTGTATGGTGGCGGGAATAGACTATGGTCTTACAAGTAAATTAGCGGGAGTGATGAGGAATGAGCTTGGAAGGTGTTTAAACTTAATCAAGCCAAACGCTTATGAGTTTTGCTTTATCGTGGACTTTCCAATGTATGAGAAGGATGAGGAAACGGGGAGAATCGATTTCTGTCACAATCCTTTCTCGATGCCTCAGGGAGGTCTAGAAGCCCTTCTTACCAAAGATCCATTGGATATTTATGCTTATCAATATGATATTGTTTGTAACGGGACGGAGCTTTCCTCTGGTGCGGTGAGAAACCATGATCCCAAAATTATGGTAAAAGCATTTGAGATTGCAGGGTATCCGGAAGAAGTGGTGGAAAAGAAATTTCCGGCATTATTTAATGCATTTAAATATGGGGCACCGCCTCACGCTGGGATTGCGCCTGGTGTAGATAGAATCGTGATGCTTCTAGCAGACGAGCCAAATATACGAGAAGTCATTGCATTCCCAATGAACAAGAACGCACAAGATTTGCTCATGGGTGCGCCAAATGAGGTGACAGATAAGCAGTTAAGTGATGTGCACATCAAAATAGTGGATGAAAGGTAGGAGAGGATTATGTATGATTTTGATATTTTGAAGAGTGTGGATGTTGAGATTGCAGAGGTACTGCTAAAGGAAAGGGCAAGACAAAATGCCAACATTGAGCTGATTGCCTCGGAAAATTTTGTTTCTCCAGCGGTCATGGCGGTTATGGGAAGTGAGTTTACGAATAAGTATGCAGAAGGTTATCCGGGAAATCGATATTATGGGGGATGCGAGTTTGTGGACATGGCAGAGACGCTTGCAATCCAAAGAGCCAAAGAACTCTTTGGTGCGGAGCACGCTAATGTGCAACCTCACTCGGGATCACAAGCCAATATGGCGGTATATTTTGCAATGCTTAGCCCGGGGGATACCATTCTTGGAATGAATTTATCAGCGGGAGGGCATCTGACGCATGGTAGTCCGGTGAATATATCGGGAAAGTATTTTCATATTGTTCCTTACGGATTAAATGAAGAAACTGAAATGATTGATTATGATGAGGTGCGAAGACTGGCACATGAGCATAAACCAAAACTAATATTAGCTGGCGCGAGTGCCTATTCTAGAAGCATTGATTTTAAGAAATTTAGAGAAATTGCGGATGAGGTTTCGGCATATCTTATGGTGGATATGGCCCATATAGCGGGGCTAGTGGCGACAGGACATCATGAAAGCCCTGTTCCATATGCAGACTTTGTGACCACCACAACACACAAAACGTTAAGAGGCCCTAGAGGGGGTATGATTTTGTGTAAAGAGGAGCATGCTAAGAAGATCGATAAAGCCATCTTCCCGGGAATACAGGGCGGTCCCTTAATGCATATCATTGCAGCCAAGGCAGTATCTTTTAAGGAAGCGTTGAGCCAAGAGTTTAAAAACTATCAGGCACAGATCATAAAAAATGCAAAAGTGCTATCTGAGGAGTTAATGAACAGAGGTTTTAAAATTGTGTCGGGAGGGACTGACAACCATCTAATGCTTGTGAATCTAACCAATAAAAATGTGACGGGAAAAGAGATGGAAAAGAGGCTAGATGAAGTGCACATTACCTGCAACAAGAATTCTGTTCCGGGAGACAAAGAAAACTTTATGGTTACAAGCGGTATTCGGCTTGGAACGCCAGCGGTTACAACAAGAGGAATGCGTGAAGCGGAGATGAAAATGATTGCAGAATGGATCGACCTTATTGCAACAGATTTTGAGGGAAATAAAGAAAAGGTGAAGAAAGAAGTTTTGGAAGCTTCAAGCCGATTTTAGGAGGGTGTTATGAAAAACGTTTTGGTAACAGGTGGCGCAGGCTACATAGGAAGTCATATTGTAAAGAAGCTACTCGATGAGGGGTATAACGTAATCGTATTTGATAATATTTCTACTGGCTTTATGAACAATATTGATAAAAGAAGTAAACTTGTGCAAGGGGATCTTTTGGATAAAAGTGATCTAGAACTCTTATTTAGACATTATGAGATTGATACAGTGTTTCATGAGGCGGCGCTTAAGTCTATTGAGGATAGTATGAAAGATCCAAGGTCCTATTATGAGACCAATGTTATTGGGACACTCAATTTACTTGGGGCAATGGTGGAGCATAATGTGGAGAATGTGATTTTTTCTTCCACTGCAACCTCCTATGGAAACAGAGAAGATATTGGTGTCTTGCATGAAGAGCTGGAATTACAACCCTTTAATGTGTATGGGCATACAAAGGTGATCATGGAAGGAATTCTAACATGGTACTCTAAGATTTATAATATCAAATACATCATTTTCCGGTATTTCAATGTGGCGGGTGTAGGGTTTCCCGAATTCAAATTTAATGAGGGGGAAAAGAACCTCATTCCGATTGTGATTCGAAACTATTTAGAAAATAAAGTAATAAAAGTTTTCGGGGATGACTATAATACTAAAGATGGGACTTGCATTAGAGATTATATTCACATCGAAGATGTTGCACGTGCGCATGTTCTTGCGGGAGAAAAAATTGACAACCTTTTTAATAAAGTCTACAATATTGGGACGGGAACAGGAAACAGCGTTTTTGAAGTCATCACGGAGTTTGAAAAGATTATTGGCCAACCTGTACAAAAAGAGATTGTAGAACGTAGAGAAGGGGATACGGCCGTTTTAGTCTGTTCAACGGAAAAGGCTGAGCGAGAACTTGCATTTCGAGCAGAATATACACTTTGTGATATGCTAAGCTCCACGTATGAAAATATAAAGAGGAATAGAGATGTATGATGTAGGAATTGATGTTGGGGGGACCAAGATCGCAATTGGACTGGTATCGGAAGATCGGGTGATCCAAAAAGACCAGATCAGGACACCAGAAAGTAGAAGCGTAAAAGAGATCGTGAGGGCGATTGGGGAGTTGGTACAAAATATGGCACCAGATGACCAATACGAGAACATAGGAGTGGGATTTGCAGGAGTAATTAAAAATGGAATGGTGACCTCTCCAAATCTAGCGTTTCGAGACACAAATTTACAAGGACTTTTGACGGAGCTTTTGCCGGGCAAAAGGATTGAGATTGAGAATGACGCCAATGCAGCGGCTTATGCAGAACTTTGTTATGGCGCATTAAAAGGAAGTCGAAACGCATTATTTATAACACTTGGAACAGGTGTTGGTGGGGGAATCATTCTAGATGGAAGGTTGTATAAAGGGAGTTTTGGTGTGTCAGGAGAGCTTGGGCACCAGGTGATCGACTGCAATGGAAAAAGATGCGGTTGTGGTAGAATGGGTTGTTTTGAATCTTATGCCTCTACCAGCGCACTTGTTGAACGATGTAGGAAAAAAGAGGGCATAGAAAAGAGTCTACTCTTTGAAAGTTGTAAGGGAGAAAAAAAGGCAATTGATGGCAGAATGATTATGGAGGCTTACCAAGCGAATGATGAACTGGCACGAACCCTAATTTATGAACATATAAAGTATATATGTGTAGGTATAGTGAATCTTTTAAATATTTTTGATCCAGAAAAGATAGCCATTGGAGGTGGGGTATCACAGAGTGATGTCATCATTGATCTCATACGGGAGGAAGTAAAGCAGACTCCTACATTAAGAGGTAGCAATCTGACGGAAATTGTACCGGCAAGATTTTGCAATGATGCTGGCATCATAGGAGCAGCCAATTTATACCGAATGATCTAAAAGGAGAGTAGGATGAATAAAAATCTAATTCTAAAAGAACTGAATAAAAACATAGATATAGAGAAAATACTTCTAAATGAGAGCATGAAGAAACATACGAGTTATAAGATTGGGGGAGAAGCGGATATTTTTGTTACAGTTAGCGACAAGGAAGAGATCAACTGGTGTATCCAGGTGGCTAGTAAGAACAAAATCCCTTATTTTGTGATGGGAAATGGTACAAATTTACTTGTTTCAGATGCGGGTTTTAGAGGGATGATTATATACATAGGGAACAAAATGAAAAAGATAGAGTTAGAAGAGGACGTTTTTATTGCAGAGTCTGGGGCTAGTTTGATTTCTCTTTCCCAGTTTGCCTATAAAAACGGCTTTACAGGCCTTGAATTTGCTTCGGGTATCCCGGGAACGGTGGGTGGAGCGATCTGTATGAATGCAGGCGCATATGAGCGGGAGATCAAAGATGTATTAATTGAAATCAATGCCATTGATAGCAAGGGGAACTCCATTATCCTTAAGAACGGGGAGCTAAAGATGACCTACCGGAAGACCATCATTTCTCAAAAGAAATATATTGTGGTTTCCTCCAAATTTAGACTTGAAAAGGGAGAAAAAACCACTATTAAAGAGAAAATGGATATTTATAAAGAAAAGAGATCAAAGAGCCAACCTCTTGAATTTCCAAATGCGGGGAGTGTATTTAAAAGGCCAGAAGGCAACTTTCCGGGCAAACTGATTGACGAGTGTGGTCTTAAGGGCTACCGAATTGGAGACGCCGAGATCTCAACCAAACATGCAAATTTTATTATCAACTGTGGAAATGCCACAGCCAAGGATGTGTATGAGCTTGCGATGTATGTTTCAGATGTGGTCTATGAAAAGACCAAAATTAGGCTGGAATTAGAAATAAAAGTGCTAGGGGACATCTATGCAGATGAAAAAAGTAAGGAAAAATTACGTGCTTTATAATTGACAAATTTAAATATTTTTGTTATCATATACAAAGTCGTTTAGATTTGGGGAGGTTCCCGAGTGGCCAAAGGGGGCAGACTGTAAATCTGTTGGTTCCGCCTTCGAAGGTTCGAATCCTTCTCTCCCCATAAACGCCTTGATAGCTCAGTCGGTAGAGCAGAGGACTGAAAATCCTCGTGTCGGCGGTTCAATTCCGTCTCAAGGCATTTTTTATTAAAGCCTAACGTTCGAAATGGACAAGGCCCAGCGGATTCGCGGGTTTGTCCGTTTTTTGTTTTCTTGATAAAATCAAAAGAAATACAAAACTGGACACGGGGATTTTTCAAAGAAATTTTGGAAATCCCCGTGTCATATTTTTTGATCACTCCCAGTAAAATGTCTTATGAGACAACGGGAGGAAATGGAAATTGAAAAGGAAAATAAAGGTCTAAAGAAAGGCCTCTTTAGACCTTTTTGTTATCATAGAGATAATTTTAGAAAGGCTTCTATTTATCAAGGCAAAGGTTGCTAAAAAGCGAGAGAGATCTTGTCGATAAAAAAATAAATTTTACAAGACTAAGACTTGACAAATTAAATAAATCATTGTATTATTAAAGCTCAGAGAGCAAGTTTTAACAGGTTTTTTGACTCTGCGGATGTAGTTCAATGGTAGAACTCCAGCCTTCCAAGCTGGTCACGTGGGTTCGATTCCCATCATCCGCTCTATGATATGCGCGAGTGGTTCAGTTGATAGAGCATCTCCTTGGTAAGGAGGTGCTTTGACATTGAAATTCATTTCGCGCTTTTATATTACTGAAATTTATTTTTATTAGCCCCTTTACTCTTAATTTTAAATATATATAATATTTGTAGATAACTATAATTAAAAAAGAGGTTCACATGAAAAAAATAATTTCTATCTTCTTGTTTATTACATTTTTATTTATAATAACTTCTTGTAAAAAAATGGATAAACCAACTCAGAGTAATCCGGTAACAATAACGATATGGCATACATATGTAGAGAATATGAGAGATGTTTTTGATGATATGATAGATGATTTTAATCATACAGTTGGAGCTGAAAATGGAATTACAGTTAAAGTAACTTCAATTACAGATGCCAAAATAGTCAATGAACATTTAATAGCAGCTGTTAACCACGATCCTGGTGCCGCAGAGCTACCGGATATGGCAGTGGTCTATCCCAATGTTGCAATTACATTGGCTGAAAAAGATGCTCTTATAGATTTTGAACAATACTTCTCAAAAGCAGAGCTGGGTGGATTTGTTTCTCAGTTTTTGGATGAAGGGCGCTTAGGTGGAGAACAACTTTATTTAATACCTATTGCAAAATCTGCTGAAGTTCTTTATGTTAATAGGACCCTTTTTGACCGTTTTTCAAGTGAAATGGATGTAGAGCTAGAAAGCCTTGCTACATTTGAGGGAATTGCTGAGGCTGCGGTAAAGTATTATGAATGGACTGACAATAAGACGCAAGATATCCAAAATGATGGAAAGATGTTTTTCTATCCAGAAGGATTATTTAATCAAGCGATGGTTGGTTTTAAGCAACTAGGGGGGGATATTGTTAGAGATGAGGAACTTGATTTATCCAATCCGATTTTTGAAAAGATTTGGAATGCATATTATAATCCTGCTGTTAAAGGGGGAATACCTATAGTTGATGGGTGGGGCAATTATCTTGCGGCGACTGGAGATATTGTCTGCGCCACAGCATCATCAGCAGGCTCGACTTTTTACCCGGCCCGTATTACTTACTCAGACAATACTAAGGAAGAAGTGATATTTGATGTACTGCCTTATCCTATTTTTGAAGGAGGAAAAAAGGTAGTATTCCAACGCGGTGGTGGAATTTGCGTACTTAAATCCGAACCGATAAAGGAATATGCTTCATATATATTTCTGAAATGGTTTATAGAGGCAGAAAGAAACTTACAATTTACATCTAAAATTGGATATATGCCGGTACAAAAATCATCTTTTGATGATATCATAGAAAAGAAATTTCCAATGATTGAAAATAAAATAGTAGAGAAGGCGCTACTTACAGTAGCAAATATGCAAAAGGATTACAGCTTTTATTTCCCGCCTGTATTTGATGGATTTGACAGTTTACAAAATCAATATGTTGATGGATTAAAGCATACTGCCCAAGATAGTAGAGATAACTATTTACAACTTATTAGATTGCAGGATAAAAAGTTGGCTTTTGATATTGTATCAAAAGATACAATGACAAATTATATAAAGAAATTTAATCCATAAGAGGAGAAAAGCGTGGTAAATATTAAACATCTTATTAAAAGAATAAGAAAAAAAGTGAAGAGCTCTACGGAAAGTATTAGATATAGGCTTTTGGCTTTTTTATTGATTTTTATGTTTACTATGCTAGCGGGTATCATGTTTTTGCTTTCAATATTTGACTTTTTTCCTTTTGGCTTAGAAGAAATAGAAAATCAATTTTCAAGTGAACTTAAACACCTTTCGACAAATACATCTAGCCAGTGCGGGAATGCTTCTATTCAAGCAATTAGAATGTCTCAACAACTTTCCGAAAGAATTTCTATATTTATGAAACGAAATAACCTTTCGTCTAGTGAACTAAAAAACTATCCGGAATTATTAGAATCATTACTCAAAGAACAGCTTTTTATTCTGCTAACTAATATTAATGCAACTGATTGCAGTGGTGTGTTTCTAACATTAGATGCAACTATAAATCCAAACATAGAAGATGCCGAAAATTCCAAAGCGGGTCTATATCTACGTAATATCGAACCTAATATACGCGGTACAGGGAGTGAAGAACGTCTTTTGTTAAGAGGAATTTCTTCGCTTGCGCGAGATAATAACTTGAACTTACAGGCAAAATGGGATTTGGAATTTAATATAAAAGATCAAGCTTTTTGGAGGGAACCTATTACAGCTTATAAAAATAACAGTGCTTTACCATTATCACGACTTATATATTGGACTTCTATGTGCCCCATACCAGAACTAAACGAAGAAGTAATAGTATGTTCGGTTCCTATACTAGATAATAATGGTGAAATTTTAGGAGTTTGTGGATTTGAAATTAGTAAGATGAATTTTATGTTGCGTCACGAGCCGGAGATAAATGATTTTCATAAAACAGTTTATCTGTTTTCGTCAACTAGTAATGGGCAAATACGATTAGATGATGCATTATATTCTGGTAATTCTGCGATATATAGCATGTTTCCAAAAGAAGGAGTGATAGGTAATGCTGGAAATATAGATAGTTTTATTATATATAAAATGCCAGATGATTCTTTGTACATTGGTATGAATAACGCCATAAGGGTTTATCCAGATAATTCACCCTTTGCTGTAAAGACCTTTTTAGCTTCAATTCTTATACCAAAAGAGGATTTTGACACTGTGCATAATACAAAGAAGATGCAGTTTGTTCTTATCTTGTTTATATTGGTGGTAATAGGAAGCATAGTGTCTATTTATCTTTCTAAACGGTTTGTAAAACCTATTATAGAGAAATTAGAACAGGTAGGAGAGGATGGATTACTAGAGAAGACAAATATAATGGAGATAGATCAGTTGATTGAAAAGATAAAAAACTTACATTCAAAAGACAGTCCCCTTCCTGACGATCTTTTTGAAGATTTTATCATACGTGTTAAAACATTAACTCCAACAGAGATGAGCGTATTTCGCTACTATGTGGATGGTAAGAGTTTTAGTGAAATCACTAAGATTATGTTTTTTAGTATGAATACATTAAAAACACACAATAGCCATATATATTCAAAATTGGGTGTATCATCCAAAAATGAATTGGCGCTATACATAGAGCTAATAAAAAAGAGTGGACTTTTAGAAGAAATTGGCTAATATTTACAATGGGCAAAACCCTTATTTCAGGGGAAACTTCCTGTGTCATACTTAGTATGATATGGGAAGTTTTACTTTTACATCAAAAATCATACTTAGGGCGATATACAAAATAAAACTTTTTTTTATAATTACTTTAAGAGTAATTAATTATAAGATGAAAAAAAGTGATTATTTTAATTGCAAAAAATTGGAATAAATAATATCTATCATTTATATTTCATTTTGAAATTTGTGATTCTCTTTTTATCGTTCCGTCTATTTAACATTTTATCATTTGTATTTATGATGGGATATGTGATTAATAAACCAAAGGAGGTAGACTTATGGCCAGCAATCTATTTAGCGGCTTGGGAGAAGCTATTAATGGTGTTGTGAGTGAAATTGCAAAATCGGGGCTTGCACCACAAGATGACTTAGGCGTAAGAATGATTAGTACAAAAAGCTCTATTGCTGAATTAAGAAAAAAGGAAAATGAAATTTTTTCTGAAATTGGAAGGAAGGTATATCATGAAAACCCATCGGAGTATTCGCAATCTGAAGAATTGCTACATATTCAAGATGAAATTGCTGAATTAGAAGAAAGGGTTAAAGGAATAGAAAAAGAAATTAAGGAAAAAGAGAAAGGGGATATTGGCAATTCGTGTCCAAACTGTGGTTCCGAAAATGTAAAAGGTATGAAATTTTGTCAAGAATGTGGCACTAAGTTAGAATTATCAGAAACGCATACTTGTTCTTGTGGAGCAACCGTTGCTCCTAATATGAGTTTTTGTGGAGAATGTGGTGCTAAAATTGAATAGGAGGTTAATGTGAAATCAAATGAAATTTTTACAAAAACAATGCCCTTTGTATGGGCGAAACTACTTTTAGGTCTTGCTACTATACTATGTTCTATTGTTATTTTTGCAGTTCTTATGGGCGTTGCCTGGTTATTTAATAACGATGGAGTATCTGGTATTATGCTTCTTATATGGCTTTCTGCAACAGGTACAATTCAATTCTTTTTTATGCATTATATTGGTTATTTATTAAAGGCTGGGCATATAGCCGTTATTGTTGAAGCAGTTACTACTGGAAATATTCCAAGTAATCAAGTGGAATATGGAAAAGGAAAGGTTAAGGAGCGTTTTGTCACATCCAATGTATATTTTGCAATAGATAAATTGGTGTCTGGCGCAGTAAGACAACTCCAAAATGTACTAGAAAAAGCAGGAAATACATTGGGATTTGTCCCTGGTATGGATACAGTTGTTAAAATAGGCAAAATGTTTATTGGCATTTCACTAGGTTATATAGACGAATGTTGCTTAGGGTATACATTTTATAAAAAGGATCAAGGAGAATTTAAGAGTGCTGCGGATGGTGTAGTAATTTATGCGCAAAACTGGAAAAGGTTGTTGAAGGATGCTGCAAAAACTACAATTACTGTCATTATACTTATTGCTATGATTATTCTTGTTACTTTTTTAGGATTTGGTCTTGTATTTCGTTTGCTTAATTGGAACGGTTTTGTTGCATTTTTACTAGCTTGCTTTGTTGCAGCAGCAGTCAAGTCAGCTTTCATAGACAGCTATATGATGGTGAAAATGATGACGTCTTATATGGAAGTCGCACCAAGCACAAATATAACATTTGATTTATATGGTAAAATGTGTGAGATGTCTTCTAAGTTCAAAGATTTATGGAATAAGGCTGAAAAAGAAAATCCAACATTAGAGCATGTTAAAGATCAATCAGTAAATGCAGAAGGTAGCGCAGAAGAAAAACCTGTATTTTGTGGTGCATGTGGAGCAAAGAACAGAGGAGGAACAAAGTTCTGTGGCTCTTGTGGTAAACCAATTTAGTAGGATTTAAATGAAAAAAAGGAGAAATTCAATATGAAAAAATTAATTGTTTTATTTTTAACATTAGCACTTATGATAACTATTGTAGGGTGTGATACAAAAAAAGATGAAACTTTAAATACTGAAATGAATTCTAAGATTCAAACAGAAAACAATGAGAATAAAGAGCTTTCTGACACTCTTATTCAATGGATGCAAGGTGGTATCTACTATTTTAGTTATACTGCGGAAATGGAATATGACGGAGAGCAAATGACATCAAAAGGTAGCATGGTATCTGATGGTAATAATATGGCGGCAACAACCGAAATGACAGTAGAAGGGCAGCTTGTAAAATCACGTGTAGTTGCAGTTGATGGTGTGACATGGATTATTGATGATATAAATAAATTTGTGATGAAGTCCCCTGTTAACATGAATGAAGTAAATAAGGAAATGGCAGACTTTTCAAAAATTGAATATATCGGAAAGGGAAATGGTACGATTAAAGGAAAAAAATTATCATATGAAGAATATGAAGCAGAAGGATTTATTGTAAAATTTTATATTGATAATGGAAAAGTTTATGCTATTGAAAGTGTCGGAGAAGGTGCGAAATCACTTATGACTATTGAATCTTCTTCTAAAACAATTCCGGCAGGTAGCTTTGAGATACCATCAAACTATACTCAAATGAGATAAAATTTAATTAGAAAGGATTTTAAATTATGAAAAAAGGTTTAGTTTTATTTTTGACATTCGCGATGTGTTTATCACTTGTGTCAATTCTTACATTTGCAGAGAGCGATACGAATAATGGTGATTGGAGTAGAAAAACATTGACACTTAGAAATACGAGCGAAGCAGAACTTATGGTGCGTGTAGGAGATATTGATGCATTAAATGATGAAAGTGCTATTGAAGATGGATATAGCCCATTCACAGCTAAAAATCAACGTTCGCATGGTTATCCATGGGATTTAGATGTGACGGATCCTATAGGTACTGATCGTATATATGTAGGAAGTAACTGGAGTGAATCTATAATAGATGGGTATTCAGGAAATTTTGCTCAATATAAGGATGGTGACAATCAGGAAAAAGCCTTTGGAGATGGAGCAATGTCAATTACAATGAATTATGACATCTCAGGTATTTCTGTAAAAAATGCGTTGCTTCAACTTTGTATCGATGATTTTCAAGCTTTGGAATGGGAAAGCAATTTTACAGTAAAGCTAGGTGGTAAAGATGCACCATTTATTGCTGAATTGCTTAATCAAGTAGAACAAACGGGACCGACATCCTATATTGTTTCTGCTGTTATTCCATCTGGCTTTTTTTCTGAAATCTCTTCTGGCAATTTGAATATTACAATTGATGAAACTACTGGTGTGGGGGATGGTTATGCAGTAGATTTTGTAAAATTGCTAGTAAATTATAAAGAAAATCTATTTACAGGTGAATTTAGTGGAGTGACAGAAAAAGGTGCAACTGTTAGATTGCTTGGAACAAGTACAACAGTTACTGCTACGGATGGTACATTTACATTTAAAGCTATACCTGGATTAAATGCTATCCGTGCTTCAAAAAATGGATACAAAGAAGGTTATAAATATGGTATTGTGCTGTCATCTGGTACAGAATGGGAACCCAATGTATCCCTTACTACAGGCGCAGGAAAACCAGATATAGATTTTTCAAAATTTGGAACTACTGATGCCTGGTCTGATGCATCTGAATGGGCCAAAGCAGAACTTCAAAAGGCAGAAAAATTAGAACTTATTCCTGATAGCTTAAAGGGCCAAGACTTAACAAAATCTATAACAAGAGCGGAATTTGCAGCAGTATCAGTAAAAGTCTATGAAGCACTTTCTGGAGTTAAAGCTATTCCGGCAATAAATAATCCATTTACAGATACAAAAGATGTTGAAGTATTAAAAGCATATAATTTAGGAGTTACTACAGGTGTTTCAGATACAGAATTTAATCCTAATGCGTTGTTAAATAGAGAGCAAGCAGCAACAATGTTAACGCGTGTATTTAAAAGAGTATCGCTTGCAGGGTGGGCAATATCTAAAGATAACGAATTTCCACTTTCATATACGAAGCAAGCAACTTTTGCAGATGATAGTAAGATTTCTGATTGGTCAAAGGATAGTGTTTACTTTATGGTATCGCATAAAATAATTCAAGGTGTAGGAAATAATAATTTTGCACCACAAAATATAACAAGCCAAGAACAAGCAACAGGCTATGCTAATGCAACAAGAGAGCAAGCGTTGATTATAGCAGTACGTATGGTTGAAAATTTAAAATAAGAAGAGGAGAAACAGGATTATGTCTTTTTGTGGAAGCTGTGGCAAAGGAGTACAGGAAGGTGTTAAATTTTGCCCATCATGTGGCAAAGAAATAGAAACTACGGCAAATGTGCAAGCTAATGATGCAGAAGAAAACAAAGGTATGGCAATTATCGCATATATCCTCTTCTTCATTCCTTTATTAAATGGTGATTATAAGAAATCACCATTTGTAAAATATCATGCAAATCAAGGAACTATTTTATTTATTTTTTGCATTATATTTTCAATTGTGATGAATATCTTATCATCAACTCTATACACCATTTTGGGTTGGAGATTATGGGGAGCTATTAGCAGCATTTGGGGAGTATTGTGGCTAGCTCCAACCGCATTAGTTGTAATTGGAATTCTTAATGCAGTAAATGGTAGAAATAAACCATTACCGATGATTGGTCAATTTAATATTCTAAAATAAGGAGGAAATAGTAATGGCATTTTGTACTGGGTGTGGAATGAAGATTCCAGATAATTCACAGTTTTGTACTGGATGTGGTAAGTCTATAGATAGTAATGTAAGCCCGCAAAAGGAAGCAGCTAAGGTAGAAACAGTACAAGCACAACCAGTAGTTACACCACAACAACCTGTTTCTGCATCGGGATCAGTTTATATAGAAAAACAGGAACCACCTCATGGAAGCCCATATGCAGTTATGGGTGTTGGTACATATGTTGGTGTAACAATCCTATTTTGCATTCCAATAATAGGCTGGCTTATATGTATTGTTTGGGCTTGCGGGGGTTGCAAAAATCGTAATAAAAGAAACTATGCCCGTGCTGTTTTAATATTAACTATTATAGGCGTAATTATTGCTGTAATATTATCTATAGTAATAAGTTTATTGCTTGGAAGTGTAACTGCTGTAATAGGAGAATATTTTAAAGAAGCAGGAGTAAACTTTATGGGAGAAAATAGTGGCTTTAATGAAATAATAGATGCTTTTAAGGAAATTGGAATGCAGGTACCTGTAAAGTAATATGAAAATTAGTTAAAGTTTTGAGGAAGTATGAAAAAGTGTTTGAGTTTATTTTTAGTATTTATATTGTTTTTATCACTTACAGCTTGTGGAGGAGATAAGAAAGCCACAAGTAGCAATGATGATAAGATAGATGTTATGGACCTTGCAGAAAAAGTTGCTAAAGATGCAATAGCCAAAAATGCCTTTAGCACAGAAGCCTCTGATGCAGCAATGAAGTATGTTGCAGGACTTGGACTTGATGACCTAAAACCAGAGTTCAAATATATACTTGATGACGATACAATGGCTAACTATGGAGACGCAGGTTCTTATGGAAAGCATCATTTTTCTTTATTAAAGACGGCGGAGATATAACAAAAGAAGAATATGAGACTTGGTTAAGAAAAGTTTATGATGCAACAGCAAAAGTTTCAGATGATAAGTGAAATGTTCAAGGTTTTGGCTTTGGTGATGGTGACATAGAAAAGACATTTGAAGAAGTTCTAGCTGGTGGATTTCTTCAAACTTGGTCATAC
>JAVBPT010000013.1:0-11771 GCA_031549455.1 Eubacteriales bacterium | reverse complement strand
GTATTCTGCTACGAACACACGCCGTAAATGTCGATCCGTGCAACCAAGTTTTCCCGCAAGCTCGGGAAAACTTTGCCCCCCTCCACAGTTTTCCTCTAATATTCTTGCTGTTTTACGAGCCAAGGTTAACGTGGCATCCGTTATGGACCTACCAGGAGCGAGCTCAGGTCTACATAACAGACATGGACGATATCCGGCTTGCTCGGCTTCTGCCGCAGTAGCATAAAATGTACAGTTTTCAAACTTTGGTTGCTTTGCCCGACACACTGGCCGACAGTATATTCCTGTGGAGGAAATGCCCACAAAAAAGCGTCCGTCAAAACGTGCGTCTTTTGCTTTAAATGCCGCATAAAGTCCGCGATTGTTTTCCAACATTTTTCGCCTCCCCTCTTGTTTAATTCCATTATATCAATCTTTCTACAATTGTCTAGCCATTTTCGGACATGCTATTTTATTTTCATATACAAAAAAGATTGCATCCTTAGCATAAAAAGATGCAATCTTTTATTCTAATTAAAATTTAAGCTTGTCTCCTTGGATTTTGTTTTATGATTTTCTCATATGGAATACAATGGACGCTTCATAGGAATAAAACGGATTCCATTCACTATCTGTTCGCTATCCGTATCCGTAAACCCCAGAGTATCTTTATATAAGCAACGATTTTCTTAACGAAAATCATTGTATTTGTTATTCTTATTTTTTTAATTCATTTTTGTTTTTAGACAGTTTATTTTTTTTATTGTTTATTTTTGCTAAATTTCTTTTTTCTTCTTTTGCTAGTTCCTTTAAACTCTTTTTAGGTGTTGGTAAGTCTTCAGGCATAACCCCATTCATAGATTTTATTGCTCTCCTTACTTTTTTACCAATTTGATTATGCACCTTATTGGCATTTCCTTCTCCCTGAATATTGTCTCTTTTTAATTTTGATTCTGTTTGTGTGATTCTAAATAAGTTGGCTGCTAATTCTTCACTTCCCATATTATCTAAAATATCTTCTCTATATCTTAAACCTTTTCTTTTTGCAATATCATCTGCTGTTTCTCCATTATACAAACCTTTATAGCCTGCATTATGAAATCTATCAAAATTTTTCACCCCTGCATTTTTTGCAATTTGGTTTAACTGATAATTTCCCTTTTTAGTTAAACTTCTTTGATAAAATCTTTTATCATCTTCAGAAAGCGAGCTGTATTCTTGTTCAGTAAGTTCTTGTTTTCTTGTTTGAACAGCAAAATAAGTTTGTGCTAATGCAATAACTTGCTCGCCTGGGTCAGCATTTTGAACTATTAAATAACAAGCATAACGAGATAATTTATAATCAATGATTTCTTTAGAACTTACCCCAGTTTTTACTATTTTCCCCACTTGGAGAAAATAGTCTGAAACCGTATAATTACTATTTTTACAAGCTACTTTTGCTTTTTCAATTACATATAAAAATTTATCCCATTTAACATATTCTAATACGACTTGTAATTCCCTTGCATTCCAATATTCGCTGCCAAATTCATCGATATGTTTTATGTCCTCAAATGTTTTTGCCTCATGTTTTTTCAAATTTTTAATAATGTCCAGATTGGATTTGTCAAGATTAGTTTACATTTAAAAGCCATAGTTTTTTCTCAAGTCTGAATTTATGCAACTTTCCTCTCCAAACTTTCTTTCATCTCTCTGTACTTTGATGGTGGATAGCTTTTTGGATTGCTTGTATATATTCGTTCTTGATTGTAATAGGTTTCTATGTATCTGAAAACGATACTTTGCACCTTATCCATTCTCATTCGTTTTGTATTGATTTTATATAGTTTCTCTTTCTTCAACGTTGCAAAGAAACTTTCCATTCTTGCATTATCATAGCAACTCCCTGTACCTCCCACGCTTTGCATCACTCCATATATCTCTAGCGTCTCTCGAAATAGTTTACTTGTATACTGGCTTCCTCGATCACTATGCAGGATCATTCCTTACACTACATACCGCTTACACGCATTCTCTAAACTTTCCATGCACAGTTCTTTCTTCATATGATTTGCCATTGCTAGTCCCACTATTAATCCATCAAAACAGTCCATCACTGGCGATATATACAACTTACCATCCAAGCATTCTACCTCTGTTATATCTGTTAACCACTTCCTATTTGGTTCTACCGCGCTGAAATCCCGCTTTATCAAATCTTCACTCTTTTCGGCCCGTCTATCCGTTTTTGTTATTCCATGTGGGTTTTTCTTTCTTGGCAAGAGTAGGTTGTTTTCTTTCATCACTCTTCGGACCTTGCTGTAACTGCATTTCTCGTCATGCTTTAATTCCAAGGCTAGGAGCTCCTTTGGACTCCATAGTTCTCGTTTTCTGGTCGTTCTTCCCTAATCTCCTTGATTCTTGCCAGAAGGATCGCATGTGGATATGGTTTGTTCAAACTTTTTATCCACTTGTAATACCCCTGCGTTGTTACCTCTAATAGCCTTGCCATCTCCACCAGCCTAAACTTCTCTTTTCGTTAACTCTTCTGGCGACTTGCGAAAAAAGCCAGGGCATCCTTCAGTATTTCATTCGTTCGACGTAATTCTTTGACTTCTTTCTCCAATTCTGTTAGTTCCTCCCGTTTGTGACCGATTCCTATGAATGCTTGCTCTTTATGCTTCTTTACTTGAGCCCTCCAGCTTGATAGCAATGTTGGTTCTAGACCCAGCTGTTCTGACGCTTTTTTCGTTCCGATATCGTCTGATAATTTGACTGCTTCTTCTTTAAAAACCTTGTCGTAAACTTTCATTTCTTCCTCCATATCCTATTGGTATTATTTTACAACTACGGCTTCTATCTGTCAACTAATATTGTATCACTCCATAACGGTTTGGATTGTATCGGTTTTCATATCGTATTCATACCTTCCGTTACTATCGCTTATACATGCTTTTGAGCCATCAACGTTGGTGTTTACACTGGCTGTAGACTTTACCCCCATCACGTATTTACTGACCAATGTATTCGTGTTAAATGTATATAAAGTGTTGCTATAATTATAGTAAATATATTCTCCATTCCCGGACATCGCCTTGACAACCGGGTTTGTTATGCCAGTATATATTCTCCTATTAGAATCCGATATATTTTCATACGCATCATCTTCGGCATCGATGGTGATGCTTGTTATTGTATGACCATCTCGAATGATATTTTTTGAGTCATCAAAGAGAGCTATTGATCTTGCATGATAAATGTTCTTTGTGGCATGCTTTAATATCTGTAACTGATTGTTTGCATTGATGATGGTTCCGTCATTTGTGAAATTTGAAAGGTTTAGACTCTTTCCTTCCATCTTTGTTGCATATAGGTTGTCATATACCCATACCGAACCAGTATTGGTCCTTACTTTAAAACTTTCACAGCTTGTATTACCTTCCCCCCTCAAGTCAATCTTTACTTCATTCCAGCTATCTCTTTTTATCTCATTTCCCACTTCTAGTCTCTTTACAAATTCGTCATTTACATAAAACGCTATCCATTCTGCATCTGCACCTGGTTTGATGGATAGATGCATTAAGTTATACTTAGAAAGCAAAAATGAAGCAAAGCCATATAACTCATACTCTATATGGTCCGCTCCACTATCCTTTTCTACTTTAAGTGCGTATTTTCCGTCTATTGCATTTTCAACCAACTTCACTGTTCCGGCATAATTTTCTAGCTGACTTCTTACGTACGCAATCTCCTCATTGCTCTCAAAAGAGTTCTCAACCTCTCTTTCAAGTGTGACATCTTGATCTATGACAGTCTCTGCCATCACAAGATTTGCAAGTAATACAAAAATAAGTAAGATTGGGACTACCTTTTTTCCCTTTTTGATATGTATTTCCTTTCTTTATT
Source organism: Eubacteriales bacterium (assembly GCA_031549455.1). Taxonomy (GTDB): domain Bacteria; phylum Bacillota; class Clostridia; order Lachnospirales; family JAKSVV01; genus JAVBPT01. Next base: position 7,904 of record JAVBPT010000013.1, on the reverse strand, counting down.
AGATGATTTCCTCATCTAATAATCTAAAATGTGATATATATTGTTAAAATATATATTTCGATTGGAAAATACACACTCACCCATTGATTACTTTTTCATCTTATACTTGGCTCCCAACTTTTCTTTCAAGAAGCTTTTTAATCCCTTGAGATTTTCTATCTTCTTTTTACTGATAATCTCCGCCCGCATGGTATTCACATAAAACAATAAAAATTCTTTTGTCTCTAGAACCTTATAGATCGTGTTCCAAGCGTAGTGGGTCTCGGAACCCTGTTCAGGGTTTGAAACCTCCATCCCCTCATCCCTAATTTGGATTTTCATTGGATGGTCAATAATCCGTTTATCGCTCTTTATAAACCTCCTGATCGCCGTCTCGAGCACAAGGTAAAATAGGAAGAGAAGGATGAGAAATAGGCAGGAAGTATAAAACATAAAATTTGAAACCATCTCTGGATAGATAAACCTTTCTATAATAATTAGAATAGATAAAGGAAGGGTGATAACAAAAATAAAAGGAGATAACCTCTCCCTTTTATATATATTCAAATAAACGATTTTTCTATAATCCCTTTTGGTTAAAGTATTTTGGATCAGCCAGCTTCTTTCCATCTTACTTCCACTCCAATCTATGTAGTTTACCTTGTCTACTTAGACTCTCAAAACCCTGTTGTCTTAGCGCCTCATATAAAATGATCGCAACCGAGTTGGATAGGTTTAGGGATCTTGTATCACCCTGCATTGGTATCCTCACACAAGTTTCCTGATGTTCAAGCAACAACTCCTCCGGGATTCCTTTTGACTCTTTTCCAAATAGGATATATTCATCCGCACGGTAGGTCATCTCTGTATAGATTTGCGTCGACTTTGTGGTCGCCATAATCACTCTCTCCGGCTTTTGTTTTTCCATAAACTCAGCCAAATTTTCGTAGTAAGAAATGTCCGCATCCTTAAAGTAATCCATTCCCGCTCGTTTCAGATATTTATCACTTATCTCAAACCCAAGTGGCTTTATAAGATGCAATCTCGAGGCTGTTGCCACTGTGGTTCGTACAATATTTCCTGTGTTTTGTGGGATCTCTGGCTCCAGTAATACAATGTTCATTTTACTCTTCTTTTAATCCAATATTCACTTCAAACGTCATCCCATTAGTCATAAACTGGAGTGGAATGCAGATCACTTGCTCTTTCCCCGTGGACACTTTCATTTCCTTTCCAGTTAAAAGAGAAGGCGGTGTGATATCAATAATCACCCCTCTGTTTGAGAAGTTGGTTGCCGTATTGCCAAGAATCATGTTGGTGAGTTCCGATATTGCACTTTTTGACATATCGTCCAGTTCGGGAACCTCCATGCCCATCATCATCTTGGATGCAATACCCCTTGCCACATCATCCTGCATACTAAAAACAACTTGTCCCTTAATTTGCCCTGTAATCCCCAGAACCACCACCACATCGGATGTGTAATAAGGTGAATCCTTAAGTGATAATTTCCCTATATTGACTTCATCATTACAGACTGTTTTCAACACTGATTTAGCTGCATCAATGAAAGGGTTTACGTATTCTACACTGATTGCCATTTCTCCTCCAATGAATATTTTAAGTTTATTAAATGATATCTTATCATATTTTTTTACACTTGCAATATATTTTTTATTATTCGCGATAAGTCCTGAAATTATTTATAGATCAGATAAACCGCCCTAGTTCCTCTAGTGAAACAATCCTGTAATCTGGAACGATTTCGAAGGAATAGTCACAATGATATAAACAGGTTGGCAGATCAACCTTCTTGCTGGTTACAAGATCAAGCTCCCGGTCTCCAATCGATAGTGTCTCCTCTGATTTTAGATCAAACTTTTTGAGTACGTACTGAAATGGAGTGGGATCTGGCTTTCGAACTGCAATCTGGTCTCTACCATAGTACATCACAAAATCAAAATACTTTAACATATCCAAATGTTCCAGAATCAAAAGAGCAGTCTCGTCTCTATTGGTGATGACAAAATTTCGTTTTGCCTTTTGTTTGATTCGCTTACAAATCTCTTCTGCATGTGGCATAGGACAGGCACTGTACAAAATATCCTCACGATTTGAGTACTGCTCATATTCACGCAAAAACGCCTCTCTTGTCAAACCATGTTTTTCTTCTATATACTCGATCACCTCTTTAGATGATTTTTCCCGCAACATATATAAAATCCGATCCTCCTCCTCGTGTATGCCATGATTCTTAAAAATCAGGTTATAACACTTTAGAATCGAAGGATAGGTATCAATCAACGTTCCATCAAAATCCCAAATGAAATTGTTATACATAGGCCTCTACCTCGCATCGTATCGTATCGAATATTTCCTTCACTGTTTCTATTTTATGATTCAAATATCCGTTTGATCCAATAAAGATGAGCCCATTATCCACATCTCCTTTTGCCGAATTAATCAGTGCGCGTGTGATACAAAAAGGCGTGGTGGCTGGGTTACATTTATGGATGCAGGCATGACACTTTTGTACTCTTTCTAGTGTGCCCTCTTTCAGCTTTTTTAAAAAAGTATTATTCAGAGCTCTTCCCGGCATTCCAACCGGACTCTGCATAATCACAATATCTTCTTCCTTCGCGTTTATATAGGCTTCCTTAAAGTTCTTATGTACATCGCATTCTTCTGTGGTCACAAACCGTGTCGCCATTTGGACACCGCTCGCCCCCATCTTCAAACATTCTGCAACATCCCTTCCGCTAAAGATGCCCCCGCCCACGATCACCGGGATGTTTTTATTTATGCTTTTTAAATAATCCAAAACCTGTTTCAAAATATCCAGTACATCCATTTCGGTATGTTGGTCCAGTTCTTCTCTAGCAAATCCAAGGTGTCCTCCCGCTTTTGATCCTTCAATAATTACCGCGTCTGGGTCTTTATCATATCGTTTGTTCCACATCATCATAAGCGTCACCATGGCCTTTAACGAAGACACAATGGGTGCAATCTTCACCTTGGTTCCCTGAACAAGCTCTGGCAGATTGGTTGGAAGCCCTGCTCCCGAAATAATCAAATCGATCTTCTCCTCTACCGCCACTCGAACCAGATCCACATATTCTTTTGCAGCCACCATTATGTTTACACCAATAATCCCATTTGCGCTCTTTTCTCTTGCCCTTCGGATTTCTTTTCTTAGAGCTCTCTCATTCGCTTCTTTATGATTGGTTTCAAAGTCTTCTTCCAGATAGCCAACCTGTGCAACAGAAATGACACCAATCCCCCCTTCGTTTGCTACGCTAGAGGCAAGGCCTGATAAAGATACACCGATCCCCATCCCCCCTTGAACGATTGGCATTTTGGCAACTAGATCCCCTATTTTTAAACTTTCTATCTTCATTCTTACTCTTTTCTTTCTATCCTATTTATTTTAATCGCTGTAATATGCGGTAGCTCTTCAAAACCAACCACACCATCTGTCTCAAACGTAATGATATCATCTAATCTAAAGTGGTCATAAATAACTGACTCACCAAATATCGTGTCACTCGAAACGGTCACAATATACATGTCCTCTGTCCCATCCGCTTCTCGAATCAGCACATTTAAGAACTCATCCCTCACAAGTGAGACCACTCCGGTAAATAAGATCCGCTCTGGACTCACCACAATCTTTTTGGCCGTTACCAGTGGCGGAATTCTGTTCCCTAGCTTTGTAGTCGTTTCAAAGCGGATCTGTGTTCCCACATTCAAATTTCCCCTAATCTCATCTATGTTCTCTGTTGTCTCATCCACATCTAGTAGGACGTTTCCCAGATACTCTTTGAAGACAAAAACAGAGAGTGTATTCCCATTGATGTCCTCGATATTTCCAGTATATGTATAACTTACTTTTTCTTCTGTATTTCGATTCTTAGAAAGGTCATGGTAAATTTTCATGGATAGCAAAACAATGACCGCCAATAGAATAAAAATGAGTACGGCGTAAATTGAAATTTTCTTCAGAAATTTTCTCTTAATCTTCATCTTTTTCCTCTCCTTTACTTATGCCTATCATAGCACACTTATTTTAGTTTGACAATAGTTACCCCACTATCTCCCTCTCCATAAACACCCAGTCTAAACTCGAGCACCTGATCATGATTTTTCAAGAATTGGTGGATCTCATTTTTCAAGATGCCTTTTCCTTTTCCATGCACAATACGAACCTCCTCAAGGTTTAGGAGGAGCGAGTCGTCGATGAATTTTTCCACCTTACTAAGTGCCTCCGCCGGATAGAGTCCAATCACGTTGATCTCTTGCCCTGCTATTTTCACTTTATCGGTCTTAAGACCACCAAATCTTGTAATCGTCTGCTTTTTCTCTTTGGTTTGTTTTTGTTTTACATCAAAAAGATATTTGGTTTCAAATTCCATCTTCATGATCCCGACCTGAAGTAGAACAGAACCATTCTGTTCATTTACCTTTAGAATAGTGCCCTCTTTATCCAACTTAGAAATATACACCACTTTTCCTGGTTTTAGATCCATCTTCTTATGATTGGTTCGAATGCGCTCCTCCGCCTCTTCCCCAATCTCCAGTTTGGTTTTTCGGATTTTTTGATCAAGCGCAGTCTTAACCCTTGCCATTTCTTTCTCATCCAACATCCTGTTATACGCACTTGCCTTTTCCTTCAACTCTGTTATAAGTTGTTCATACTCCCCTTTCGCCTCTTCATAGATCGCAAGCGCTTTCTCCCTAGCCTCCTCCACAATTCTAGCCTCGGCCTGCTTTTGACCTTCTATCACTCGTTCAAGCTCCTCTTTCTTCTCTTCAATCTCTCGCTTGTAGGCGTCTATCTTTTCCTTCTCAAGCAGAATCATCTGTTTATTGTCCTCAATGTTCTTTAACACATCCTCGAACTTGGTATTCTCATCGTTTAGCTCTTCCTTCGACAACGCCAAGATCTCATCAGACAACCCAAGCTTTTTGGAAATCAAAAAGGCATTGCTTCTTCCGGGAAGACCAATGATCAATTTATAGGTTGGTTGCAGCGTATTGAGATCAAACTCACAAGAGGCGTTGGTTACACCCTCTTGTGTGAGCGCATAGTGCTTTAGCTCGCTATAATGTGTGGTCGCAACCGTTCGAATATTCCTTTGTTTTAATTTTTTTAAGATTCCCATGGCTAGCGCTGCTCCCTCAACCGGATCCGTACCTGCCCCTAGTTCATCTAGAAGAACCAGACTCGTCTCATTTATCTTCTCCATAATCCCAATGATATTTTTCATATGCGAAGAAAACGTGCTCAAGCTTTGCTCGATGCTCTGTTCGTCCCCAATATCCGAAAAAATATCTGTAAACACTGGGATGGTCGAGTTATCGTAGGCCGGGATATGCAATCCCGACTGGCCAAGCAATACACAAAGCCCCAATGTCTTTAATGTCACCGTCTTCCCACCTGTGTTGGGCCCAGTGATCACCATCGTGGTAAAATCCTTCCCAAGCCAAATATCAATCGGCACCACTTTTTCCGAGTCAATGAGGGGGTGTCTTGCAAACTTTAGTTCAACATACCACTCACTATTAAAGACTGGTCGCGTGGCATCCATTTTCTTTGAAAGCTTCGCTTTTGCAAATAGGGTGTCTAGTTGGATCAAATTTTCATAGTCCTGTCGAACGGTGTCTCTATTTTCCGCGAGGCGTTCGGAAAGACGTGCCAGGATTTTTTCAATCTCTACCTTTTCCTCATGCTCTAGCTTTTTGATTTCATTATTCATTTGTACTATTGGAAGCGGTTCGATGAATACGGTTGAACCCGAGCTGGATTCCCCGTGAATCACCCCTTCAATCTGTCCTTTCATCTCCGCTTTGACCGGAATGCAAAAACGGTCTTCTTTCAGCGTCACCACCGGATCCTGTAAAAGAGAACGATAGGTTTGGGAGGTGATCATCTCATTTAACCTGTCTCTGATTTTTCCCTCCTTTAGCCGCATCTCTTTTCGAATCCTTTTAAGCTCTGTGCTGGCATCATCGCTGATGATCTCCTCGCTCACGATACATTTTCTAATCTCATTTTGGATGTCAATGAGTGTCACCATCGAATCAAAAAGAGCATCAATAGAAGTCTCCCCCACCTTGCTCTCATGGCGATATTGCTTAATCAGGCTTGTCCCCTCAAGAACATGTAAAGCCATGATCATTTCCGGAATATTTAAAGAGGCTCCTATTCCAAGCCTTTTTAAAATCTCTTCCATATTCTCAATACCAAAGCCCGAGGGGTCCCCTCCACTTAGAAGCATTCTTTTCGCATCTGTGAGCTCATCCTGCAGTTTATTAATCTGATTGATATCCGAAAAAGGCTTCAATGAAATGAGTCTTTCATAAGCCATTTTGGAATGGGATAACTCCGCCAAAATATTGATTACCTTGTCATACTCAAGTGTCTTTAATGTCTTTGTATTCATCTCTCACCTTATTATTCGCCGTCAATTCCTTCCATCTCTAATGGTCTCTCTAGTATCTCTCCGAGCAGTTCTCTCATCTTTAAACTTTCACTCATCAGGTTGTAGTACTTCGCATAGAGAAGTTCTTGCCCCTTTAAGCTCTCTTCAAAGCCAACCAGATGGCTACCTATCCGATCTCCAATCTCAAAAAAGGTGGGCAAAAACGCATCTGTGGTTATAAAATGATGTGTGAGCGCTTCTGTATGTTGTGTAAACGTTTGAAGACGGATAAAACCATCCCGGTCCGTCTTTAAAGTTGTTTTCCCCTCTTTTGTTTCAATCTCCGCACCAATCTGAGCCCGCTTAAACTGGTGAATACTATATTCTTCTCCTACACTTGCAGATACCGCTCGCCGCTCTCTAAGTACATCGGGCGATTGGGCCATACTCTTTAGTGAAAAAGAATGTTCATCTGTATGAAATAGTACTCTTCTTTCCCTATTATTTTTATCCACACTATTAGTTTTTTCCTTTAATTCTAAGTCTATACGCTTAATCTGGTCTCTTGGAGCCACTCCTGTCTCAATCTTCAGTTCGCCGGAAATAGGATGGCCTCCCTGAAAGAGATCAAAAGAGAGTGCGTTCTCTATTTTCAAATCATCATAGTTTTCAAAATTTGTCCCCACTATGCCTGTCTTATAGCCAAATTTAAAATCTGGATGCATCGAGATTTGAATGTCTCGAATCCCATTTTCCATCCGATTTACAAGCAGCTTTCCAAACGGTTTACCAGAAAGGTCGTAAGAACGAAAGGTTCCATTTTCCTCCTGTAACTGTATATCAAATAGGGCAAAGAAAAGCGCTAGCCTCTTATAACTCAAATCATAAATCTGTGAAATTTCTTTAAAGTATATCATATTTTTCAACTTCTTTCTTGTGCCCATTGTATCATAACCAGGAGTTTCTGTCAATTTTTATTGCTCTCCTCGGTTAATGTATTTTTGCACCTCCATAATCAAAATGGGGCTAGCCGATAAGAGAATCGTATACATCCATTGTGTCTGATTTAGTGGAACCACCTTGAAAATTTGTGCAATCTCCGGCACAATAATGACAAGTGCCTGTAGCAATGCCCCTACGATGAAGGCCCCCACAAGATATGGGTTGGTAAAGAGGCCCTGTTTGAAAATGGACTCCTCCGTTTTGATGTTAAAGGCATGAAAGAGCTCAATCAGTCCCAGTGTCGCAAAGGCCATGGTCCTTCCCACCTCCTCCTGATACAGAAAATTTCCAACACTAAATGCAAGCAGTGTAATGCCGCCCACCATCAACCCTTCAAAAAAAATCTTTCCCCAAAGTCCATCTGCAAAGATCCCCTTTTTGGTATCTTGTGGTTTTCTGTGCATAATGTTTTTGTCTATGGGTTCAAGCCCCAGTGCGATTGCCGGCAAAGAATCCGTCACCAGATTAACCCAGAGAAGTTGAATTGCAAACAAAATGGAT
>JAVBPT010000062.1:0-32417 GCA_031549455.1 Eubacteriales bacterium | reverse complement strand
GATTGGGTTTCCCGCCTCATCTAATTTTAATTCAGCAAAGACGGGTAGGCACATCAAACTGACTGCGCAAATGGAACCAAACAGAACCGTGGATACAAAATTATTTTTCATCATTTCCTCCTCAATATTTAATTTTGTTTGTAATAGATTAGACTTAAACCATTCAAAAAAAGTTACAAAAACAGTTCATTTTTAAATTTTTATATATTATAATGAACTAAACGAGGTGATGATATGAAAAAAGTTTTCTTGTGCATTTTAGTTATGGTGGTGTGCTTTTTATTGGCCTGTGGTAAAAAGGTAGAAGTACACGAAGTGACGGGGACAGTAAAGGATGCGACAATGAACACCATCCTTATTGCAACGGATCGGGGGGTCAAATATTCTTTTGTAAAAACAGATGTGCCCCATACGGGACTGGATGGTTTATTGATAGGGGATGTGTTTACCGTTTACTATGAAGGGGAACTAGATGACACCAGAATGGGTCAAACGGTAAAAGTGATTGAGCTAAAGAAGATATCAGATTACAAAGTAGAGCTTGCAAAAGAGTTTAATCAAAAATGGGGAACGGTTTTTAAACCTGGAGATTTATTCCATGATTACTATGTGGATGCATACGAAAGAATGAAATGGATGAGCAGAGAAGAAGAGGTGGGGCAGCTCATCTTGGCGAGGTGTCCTGAGGAAAATGCATTAGAGGATATTAAGAATTATCATTTGGGTGGATATATATTGTTTAAAAAAGACTTTGATGAGAAGACCAAAAATGATGTAGTGACGACCATCGAGGCGTATCAGGCGAATGCGCCTATACCAATGATCTTTGGAGTGGATGAAGAGGGTGGAACAGTGGTTCGAATTAGTTCCAATGAAAATTTGGTCGCCAAACCTTTCGCTTCACCACAAGAAATATTTCAAACGGAAGGTATGGACGGAATTATCCTGGATGCCCAAAACAAGGCTAGCTTGTTAAAATCATTAGGGATTCATATAAACTTTGCTCCGGTTGCAGACGTTTGCACGAGCGAGACCGCATATATGTATCCAAGAACATTTGGCAAATCTGCGACTGAAACGGCAAACTATGTGACGACAATTATAGAAGAAACCAAGAAGATGGGTGTATCTAGTGTGTTGAAGCATTTTCCGGGTTACGGGAACAATGCAGATACCCATGAAGGGGTTGCGGTCGACAAAAGACCATATACCACCTTTCAAACAAGCGATTTTGTACCATTTAAAGCGGGAATTGATAAAGGTGCAGACTTTGTATTAGTTTCACACAATATTGTGGAGGCAATGGATACAGCAAGTCCGGCTTCCCTCTCTAAGAATGTGCATAATACATTGAGGAATGAGCTTGAATTCTCGGGGGTAATTATAACAGATGATCTCGCAATGAATGCCATTACAACGTATACAAGTGGAAATCATCCGGCTGTTTCTGCAATTTTAGCAGGAAACGATATGATGATTACGACAGACTATAAAGAAGCCTATAATAAGGTTTTAGATGCCATTAACAGTGGGGGGATTGATATTGAACTAGTGGATGCAGCAGTAATCAGAGTGCTTGCTTATAAATATAGCATGGGCCTGTTGAAATAACGCATCAAATTAAATGTAAAAACTTGGAAAAAAAGTATTGAAATAAATGTAAATTTATGGTATACTGGTCTATATAAGCAAAGGAAAAGAAGATGAAAAGTGAGATCACTGAAATTACAAAAGAGTTGAGAAGGACGTATTACAAGGCGGCTCTTTCTGAACCGGTGCCAGATATACCATCAGGAGGAAGTTTGCTAGAATCTACGGGTAACTTTCCCTCATTTTATTTAATAGGAAGTCCCTGCTGTCGAAGTGAAGCGGGTTTATGTAGTCCGTGTTTTTATGCTAGATATCCTGAATCGGGTTTTTCAAGAGATGAGATTACAATGGCAATGTCAAGGCAATGCCAATATGTTTTAGATAACTTTGAAGAACTTGTTCTTAATAAACAGTACGGGAAAGTGGACATAACGGATAAAAGTCTAAAGCATAAGGATAGAGAACCTATTGCACTTACCATTAGCCCGGGTGGTTCTTATTTTTCGGATTGTGATTTCCCACGCGAGGCCAGAGTGAAAGCATTAAGGGGCTTAGTGGAGAAGATAGATCAACATGATATTGATATTGTTTTGTTTGTTGAGGCACATGCCACAGATATCATAACACTAGAGAAATATCTAAGGGATAGTGAGGAAACGGGACTGTTAAAAAAATTAAATACAAGAGTGGTTTTGGGTTTTGAATCCGCAAATGAGTTTACAAGAAATGTTTTATATAACAAATCATTAGATATTCAAAAATATGAGAAAGCGGTTTCTATATTACAAAGCTGTGGCCTTACTGTTGGTTCATTTGTTTTTGCTGGGCTTGCACCACATACGGATCTGGAGGCGCAAGAAGACATGCTAGAGTCTGTAAAATACTTAAAAGGGAAAAAGGTTTTTCCGACTTTGATGTTTGCCAATGTCCAACCGTACACGATGGCAGAAGAACTTTTCTTAAATGGAAGCTATCGTCTGCTCCAGCCATTTACAGTACTTGATACAATCTCTGAGGTGCTAACGTGTCTAAATGAAAACGAAGGTTCTTCTTACTGGCTATTGCCGGACCCGGTAGGTGGCCCGCCAATGCCAATGTTCAATATATTTTTCAATAGAATGGATTCTATAAGCGGAAGAGAAGCAAACGAGAAGATGTACAGATTGGTAGAAAAGTTAAGGATTGACAGAGATGTAGAAGAGTTTCAGGAGGATTATCGGAAGTTTCGTGAAGGCAATGCAGAATATACCGCCTATCTAGAGTATGTATATGAGGAGGAAATCAGAAAGAAAGATTTGAATGCCAGAGTTGATGACATGATAGAAGTTGCGAATGAAAATATGGATAGGTACGTCAAAGTGCAAAGACCTTTTTTAGACGAACAGGAGGAAGCAACAGAATTATTTATGAATGAAGGATTGGAGTAGAAGAAAAATGAATCTATATTTATGTGGAAGCAAAAGAAAAAAGAACTGTTTTAAAATATTAAATGACATAAAAGAGGAGCGGGGAGAGATGATTTGTCTCGGCGACAAAGATATAAAATTTTGTTTAGGATGTAACTCCTGTGAAAAAAAACTCGAAAATTTTTGTGTAATCAATGACGATATGAAGCAAGTGTATGAAAAAATATTGGAAGCAGATAACCTCATTATTGCTTCGCCGATCTATTTTAATCAGGTTACGGGAATATTAAAAAACATGATTGATCGGCTAAATCCATTCTGCAACCACGAAGCGTTAGAAGGAAAAAAGGTATTTCTGATTACAGTTGGGACAATGAGCGAGGAAGAAAATGGAGAAGTATCAAATCACATTCAAGATTACTTTAATGAACTGGCCGAGATATTTAAGTTCGAATTGACGTATCTCAAAAATTTTACAAGTAATATAGAGGATGACGTTGAAAAGAGTTACACAAACTATGCGAGTATAGTGAATGACCTTAAAGGGGTTATAAAATGATGGAAAAAGTGAGATTAAAATAAATGAGAAGGCATTTTTCGGAATTATCGCCTTTCACATATAAAATATCTGTGTTTAAAGAAACAATGATAAGGCATATCCAAAATGCTTTTTCTTATTCTGCCTTTGCGACAGAAAAATCGGAAGTCAAGCTTCCGCTAGTGGTCTATAATCATAACTCTCTAATTCGGAGGAGGCTTGGAAATGTGGATCTCAAACTCCAAGAGAATAAGGCAACCAATCTTGCGCTTTCGACGCCTAAGATCACGGGTGTTTTGATTAAGCCGGGAGAGGTTTTCTCTCTCTGGAATCTTGTTGGAAGCTGCACAACCAAAAAGGGGTATAGAAATGGGCTAATTATTCGAGGACAAGCTACTGCAAGTGGGGTAGGAGGAGGAATGTGCCAGCTGACCAACCTAATTCACTGGATGGTGCTGCACAGTCCGCTGGATATCGTAGAGCATCATCACCATAATGCGTACGACCTATTTCCGGATTATAATAGGCAGGTACCGTTTGGAATGGGCACCTCTATCATGTACAATTATCTGGACTATCGATTCAAAAATAATACGCAGGACACCTTTCAGTTGATTGTTTATACGACAGACGAATATCTTTGTGGAGAACTCAGATGTGACAGGAAGATCAATAATTCTTATCACATTTATGTTGAAGAAGAGTACTTCGATTGTGTGGATCAGGTGTATTATAGGCATAACAGAGTGAGAAGAAAGATACTGGAGAAGATGACGGGAGAATTCGTATCGGATGAGTTATTGTTAGAAAATCATGCCAGGGTTATGTATGATGCAGAATATATTCCGGAAGAAAAGCTACGATAAGGTGGCTTTTTTACTTGTGTATGAATATTAAATTGATCTTCTAACATAAAATGAGATATCAGATCTAAGTGTAGGAGTAAATTTTGTATTTTGTTTTTGAAAGAAAAAAGTTGTTGGGATATATAAGTCTCTTTATCTTTACGGTTGCCGTGGTTTCTTTGCTTGTCAATCTGATGCAAAACGAAGCCAAATATACTATGGTGCAAACAAATGAAAAAAAATACATCAAATGGATTGACTTTGATGTGAGTTATGCCGCAATGGAAAAGGCACTTGAGCTGGATATCAAATCGCACACAGACCCTAAAGCAGAACATTTATATAACTGGATTGAGATTCTGGCCTATCTGGCTACCAAGTATGGAGGGGATTTTAAGCGATACAGTGTGAAGGATATAGACACACTGATTAAAAAGATAAATGAGGGAAAGAGCGTCTCTGAGATCGCTGAGGGAATGAAGCATTACAGTTATTATATAGAAGCATTTACGGCCATTTTGGTAGAGTTTGTTGGGCACTATAAGATAGAGGTGCAAAATGAGGCGGGCAATAAGGAATGGGTACAGAAATATGGGCTAAAGGTCTTTTCGCCAATTGCCAGAACCTACCCTTATAATGATTATGATGATTTTGGAGCTGGGAGAACCTATGGGTATAGAAGGTTGCATCTTGGTCATGATCTAATGGCCGCAACAGGAACACCTGTTGTTGCTGTAGAATCGGGTATTGTGGAAGAACTGGGTTGGAACCAATATGGAGGCTGGCGTATTGGGATTAGAAGTTTTGATACGAAGCGGTATTACTATTACGCCCATTTAAGAAAAGATTATCCCTATGCCAAAAGCCTGGTGAAGGGGAGGGATATAAAGGCGGGGGATGTGATTGGATATGTGGGAAGAACGGGATATAGTAGCAAGGAAAATGTAAACAACATTACCCAAAGCCATCTGCATTTTGGTCTTCAGATTATATTTGATGAATCCCAAAAGGACGGGGTCAATCAAATTTGGATCAATCTCTATGAGCTGACTAGGCTTTTACAAAAAAATAGAGTATCTGTTCAAAGGGCAGAAGGAAGCAAGGAATTTAAGAGAGTTTACAACTTTATAGAAACACAAAACCAAAAATCGAAACTGGATTTATTTTTTGATAAATTGAGGCCGACGATGATGCAGACAGGAGAACAACATGTGGCGGTGCCTATTATTATGTATCACAGCCTGCTCAAAAATCCATCCAATTCAAGTCGCTACACGATTACGCCAACACAGTTTGAACAAGATCTGAAGTATTTAAAAGAAAATGGCTATCATACGATTGTGATGGAAGACCTGATTCGATATGTTTATGAGGGGGTAACGCTTCCTTCTAAGCCGATTATTCTCACATTCGATGATGGACATTTCAATAATTATTATTATGCCTACCCACTTTTAAAGGAGTACGGAATGAAGGCAGTGGTTTCTGTTGTGGGTGCTTATTCGGAGGACTCCTCTAAGAGAGAAGAAGAGAATCCAAACTACTCGTATATCACTTGGACTAGGCTTTCTGAGATGGTCTCATCAGGCGTATTTGAGATTCAAAACCATTCCTATGGTTTGCATGTCAATAATAAAAAGACACAAGGAATTCGCCAAAAAAAAGGGGAAGGTTATGAGGCTTACAGCGAACGTCTCACGAAAGACATCTTGAAACTACAAGATAAACTTTATGAAGAAACCTCCTATAAACCCACAACCTTTACTTATCCCTTTGGGATTGTGTCTTCCAACGCAGCGGATATTCTAAAAGATATGGGGTTTAAGGCCACTTTGGGGTGTGTTGAGGGAATTAATATTGTGACAAAAAGCAATCCGGAGAGCTTGTTTAATCTAAAGCGAAACATTAGAGCCAACATGACTCTAAACAGTGTGTTTTTTGAAAAGTTAGAAAAGCAGGCGTATCTTGTGATAAAAAAACTTGAGTCGGAAGAACTAGAAGAAACGCTAGAGGGGCAGGAACTTGTAAATGTGGTTTCACTCTGTGAGTAGTAAGTCTAAAGTGAAGTAAAAAAAGATATTTTTTATCTTTTTTTATTTGAAACTTCTTGTTGAAATCTTGAAAAATAATGGTATAATATGAAACATTAAAATAAATATGGAGGATTATTTATGGAAACAGTAGATGAGTGCAGAAGTAAGATGTCAGCAACACTTGAAAAATTAAAAGAGGAGCTGTCCTTAATTAGAGCAGGAAGAGCCAATCCGGCTATTTTAGATAGAATAGTGGTGGACTATTATGGAACGCCTACTCCCTTAAAACAAGTGGCAAACGTGTCTGTAAAAGAGGCCAGGACACTTGAGATTAAACCTTGGGATAAAGGTGCGTTAAGAGAAATTGAGAAAGCCATTCAGACCTCGGATATTAATCTAACCCCAACCAATGATGGAAATGCAATCCGTCTTCAGTTTCCAGAGCTAAATGAGCAAAGAAGGCAAGAGCTTGTGAAGGAAGCCAAAAAAGTTTGTGAAAACTTCAAGGTAAATGTCCGAAATATAAGCAGAGATGTGTTGGAAGTTGTTAAAAAAGATAAAGATTTGTCCGAAGATGAGGTAAAGGGTCTTGAAAAGCAGGTTCAAGATGTAACAGACACCCATATCAATTTAATTGACAAAGAATTAGAGGCAAAGTCAAAAGACATCATGACCATATAGAAAGGTTTAATCATGGAGATACAAAATGTACCAAAACACATTGCAATCATTATGGACGGGAATAGACGTTGGGCTCGTACGAAGGGACTTCCGGCTAAGATGGGGCACAGAGAGGGCGCTAAGACTGTAAGAGAGATTGCTACATTTTGCAATGAAATACAAATAGAGTATCTCACCCTTTTTGCATTCTCAACAGAAAACTGGAAGAGAGAAAAGGAAGAGGTAGATGAGATTATGAGACTGCTTCGGGAATTCCTGGATGAATGTATTGAGAAACTTGATAAGGAAAAGTTTAGAATTGCATTTATCGGAGAACGAAGTATCCTAGATCAAGACATAAAAGAAAAAATGCGCCTTATTGAAGAGAAAACAAAAAAGAATGAAGGGCTCTGTCTTGTTCTTGCCATCAATTATGGTGGAAGGGATGAGGTGATTCGGGCAATCAGGAGAATTCAAGAGGAAAAAATAGAAGACTTGACAGAAGAGATATTTGATCAATACCTAGATACGAAAGACATCCCAGACCCGGATTTTGTGATTCGTACAAGTGGCGAGGAGCGAATTAGTAACTTCTTGATCTGGCAAATTGCTTATAGTGAACTGATTTTTATAGAGAAGCTTTGGCCGGACTTTGATAAACAAGATTTGTTAGATAGCATTTTGGCATTTAATATGCGAAATAGAAGGTTTGGTGGAAAATGAGAACCAGGTTATTATCCTCTCTTGTAGGGGTGGCGTATTCAGTACTTGTTATTTTATACAGTCAATATCTGTTGCTGCCTACAATTGCTGCCGTTGGAATCATTGCCTTTTATGAGTTTTGTTCCGTATTTAAGACGGAGGCAAAACCATTGGTTACCTTTGGCATCTTATTTGCTATTCTTCATTTTGCATTGTTATTCTACTGTCCAATCTATACGCTTTATCATAGCATGATTTTTTTGATTTTTTTACTTTGCGTAATGGTCATTCGATACGAAAAATATAATATAAAAGATGTGGCCGTTACCTATGCGGGTTATATTTATACAATTGTCTTCTTTTCCTATATGTATCTTTTGGCATCGATAGAAGTTTATGCATTTTATCCTGTTCTTGTTCTATGCATTGCATGGGGGGCAGACACAGGCGGTTATTTCATAGGATGCGCCTTTGGAAAGCATAGACTTTGCGAGGCGTTAAGCCCTAAAAAATCCTGGGAAGGTTTTTTTGGCGGGATCCTCATGAGCGTACTTTTTAGTATTGCAGCCACATATGTATATTATGATTTAAATATTACCAAAATTTATTTTTTAAAAGATTTAAAAACGGGTATACTATTCGTAACAGTGACGATTTTCCTGAGCATTTTATCACAGATAGGAGATCTTGTCGCTTCGAGTATTAAGCGATACAATAAACAAAAAGATTTTGGAAATATGATTCCGGGACATGGAGGGATATTGGATCGGTTCGATGGAGTCCTATTCATCCTTCCAATTGTTTATATTATTATGAAAATATTTTTTAGATAGAAAAGAGGTATCTATGTCGATTATTATAGCACTGATTATGTTTTCCATACTGGTTGTGGTCCATGAATTTGGACACTATTATGCAGCGATTAAAAATGGCGTAAAAGTAGAAGAGTTTGCAATTGGGATGGGACCTAAATTACTTAGCTGGAAAGGTAAGAACGCCTTATTTACGATTCGTATTTTACCAATCGGTGGATATTGTAAAATGGTGGGAGAGGATGAATCCTCAGACGATCCCAACGGTTTGTGTAATAAATCTGTGTGGGCCAGAATGATTGTTGTGGTAAGTGGAGCACTTTTAAATATTGTGTATGCCATCTTAGTGCTCATTTTTATTTCCTGGTTTACGCCGATGGAGTTATCCACTATAAAAGAGGTGTCTCCTAACTATCCAGCGGAGGCCACAGGGGTATTACCTGGCGATCAAATTATAAGTGTGAATGATAAAAAGGTGACCATGATGGATGAACTTAGACTACATGTAGCACTTGATAGTTCGGAAAATGGCACAGTAAATCTTGGAATCAATCGAAATGGAGAAAAGATTGCGGTTTCCATTCCCTATATACAAACACTTTTGATTACCACACAAAAAGATCTGGAGACTTCCTTTGCAAAGGATGATATGATTTATACGATTAACGGGAAGAAGTTAAATGAGATCGAGAATGTTGATAAAGAGATAAAGGACAACGAAGAGGTAAGGGTAAGACTCCTAGGAGGAGCAGCAGATATGATCTTAACTGAAAATGACAAAAAGGTTCTAATGGCCAATCAAGTGAATGTACACAGGATTCTCGGATTACTTGCAGAGCAAGAAACGCCAAACTTCCTTAATGGAATTGTAAATGGATTAAAAAAGACAGTTTACTATGTAGAAGTGACCTATTTAAGTTTGTATAAAATTGTGAGCGGTCAGATTAGTAGTAATCAAATAGCAGGTCCGGTAGGAATTGTGAAGATGATGGGGGATACTTACAACAATGGACTTGAAAGCTCAAACAAAGTTTTAGAAGTGGTACGGAATATTCTTTTCAGCCTTCTTGTCTTTTCGGCGATGTTGAGCATCAACCTTGGTATTATTAACTTACTTCCGCTTCCGGCGCTCGATGGAGGAAGATTACTTATTATGCTCGTTGAAGTGGTTCGAAAAAAACCAATGGATGTTGAAAAAGAAGGATGGATTCACTTTGTGGGGTTTGTACTTCTTATGCTTCTTATGGTATTTGTGCTCTTCAATGACATCGCCAGAATTATTAAATATTAGGTAATGTCATGAAGATAGCAGGGATCAACTTGGGGTGCAAAGTAAATAAGTATGAATTGGATGCAATATTAGAAAGTTTTGAGGAAAAGGGGCACGAGATTGTAGATTTCGATGCTTTTTCTGATGTCTATATTATTAGCACCTGTGCAGTGACCGCGCTTGCTGAGAAAAAATCCAGGAAAATGATTGGCAGAGCGAGAAGACAAAATCAAAATGCGGTTATTGTAGCGGTGGGTTGCTATATACAGAAAGAACAAGAAAACATTCAAAACAAAGGAACCAAGTTGAGTCTCGATGATATAGACATTCTAATTGGTACAAAAGATAAAGCAAAGATCTTAGAACGAATTTTGGCATTTACAAGAAGCAACCAAAGTGTGGTTTGCATTGAGGATGTGAGTCACTATAAGGATTATGAAGAAATGAGTCTATCAAAAACCTACGACCGAACTCGAGCTTATGTTAAGGTACAGGATGGTTGTAACAATTTTTGCTCCTATTGCATTATCCCTTATGTAAGGGGCAGGAATAGAAGCCGAAACAAGGAAGAGATCATAGAAGAGGTGAGAAGACTGGTGTCACATGGCGTGAAAGAAGTGGTGATTACAGGAATTGAGGTGGCTTCTTATGGATCTGATCGTGGAATAACTCTAATGGATCTATTGGAGGAGATGGAGCAGGTTGAAGAGCTACATAGAATAAGGTTGAGTTCACTAGAGCAAAGCATTGTTGACGAACGGTTTATAGTATTTGCAAGACGAAGCAAAAAGCTATGTAATCATTTTCATCTTTCACTGCAAAGTGGATCCAACAGTGTTTTAAATCGAATGAACCGAAAATATAACATCGAAACCTATAAGGAAAAAGTAGCACTTTTGAAACAAAATATAGAAGGGGTGGCCATTACAACAGATATCATAGTGGGCTTTCCAGAGGAGACAGAAGAGGAGTTTGAGGCGTCGTGTGGGGCGGTGAGGGATATCGGTTTTTCGAAGGTACATATTTTCACTTACTCCATCAGGGAGGGAACGGTTGCTAGCAAGATGAATCAAGTGACAGATGCCATAAAAAGGGTGAGAGAAAAGACATTAGAAAAAGTGACAAAACAAAGTGAAACGGACTTTAAAGAGCAGTTCATGGGAAAAAAGCTAGAAGTTTTGTTTGAACAAGTGGTCGAGATAGAAGGGGAATGGTATGAATTGGGGCATACCACAAACTATTTGGAGGTGCTGCTCCCAAAGCAGGAAAAAACGTTAGCAAACCAATTTGTAAAGATAAAATTAACAGGGACCAAAGGACCCTATATGCGAGGTGAAATAAGTGAATAAGTGGATGGTGGATATTAGAATGGACGTTAGTTGCTTTTTTAAATTATAAGACTATACTAACTAAAAAGGATGGAAAACATGGGAAGAATAATGGCACTTGATTATGGGAACAAAACGATCGGAGTCGCGGTAAGCGATGAATTACATATTACGGCAAACGGGCTAGAAATTATAAGAAGGGAGGATGAGCAAAATCTAAAGCCAAGTATTGAGCGGATTCTTCAAATTATAAAAGAGTATAAAGTGGACAAGATTGTAATCGGTTTGCCTAAAAATATGAACAATACACTAGGAAGCAGTGCGGAGAAGGTAATGCTTTTTAAAGAAAAACTTTCGGGACATACGGAGCTTGAGATTGTGCTTTGGGATGAGCGTCTCACGACCGTGCAGACAACCAATATGCTGAAAGAGGCTGGAATGAGTTGGAAAAAAAGAAAGAAGGTTGTGGATAAGGTGGCGGCAAGTTTGATTTTACAAAATTATTTGGATGCAAGTGGTTTAAAAATGCCTTGGTGAAAGGAAAGAATATGGAACTTTCAAACATTACAATTTTAATTCCTACATTAGATCCGACCGAAAAGATTCTGGATGTGGTGGAAAACCTTAAAAGGATTGGATTTTGTAAATTTGTTTTTGTAAACGATGGGAGCTCGAAAGAGAAAACCGTCATTTTCGATGAGCTTAAAAAAACAGGAGTTGTTTTAAACCACGCCATTA
Source organism: Eubacteriales bacterium (assembly GCA_031549455.1). GTDB lineage: Bacteria > Bacillota > Clostridia > Lachnospirales > JAKSVV01 > JAVBPT01. The sequence continues at coordinate 20,495 of JAVBPT010000062.1, read as the reverse complement.
ACCTGGGAAAAGGAAGAGCCTTAAAAACGGGCTTCAATTACATTTTAAATGAGATGGAGACAGATGGGGTGCTTACCTGTGACGATGATGGACAGCATACACCAGAGGACATTAAACTCGTGGCGGAGTGTATGGTCGAAAATAAGGATGAGGTCATTCTTGGAACCAGAAATTTTAAGGAGAAAAGTATTCCCCTAAAAAGCCGATTTGGAAATGTGCTTACCAAGGGCATTCTAAGCTTTCTAATTGGTCTTGATATATCCGATACACAGACAGGGCTTCGGGCCATTCCAAGAACGCATCTTTCCGTCCTGCTAAACACACCAGGGGAACGCTATGAATATGAGACCAACATGCTGATTGAATTTAAAAATCAGAATATCAGACTGAGGGAGTTGGAAATACAGACCATTTATCTGGATGGAAATAAGCTCTCTCATTTCAACCCGCTTACGGATTCAATTAAAATTTATTCGATTTTTTTTAAGTATATTTTTTCTTCACTCTTTTCATTTTTGGTGGATATTTTGCTGTTTAAACTTTTATTCAATCTGTTTAATGGGTCCATCCTCATTGGTTCTGTTTTTGCAAGGGCGGTATCCTCTTTTACAAATTACTGGATCAACCGGAAGATTGTTTTCAAACATAGTTCGAAGTTTTCAGTTTTAAAATACTATCTTCTGGTGGCGATACAGCTGACACTTTCCATTATGTTAGTGGAATATATCTATGGATATTTTCGCTCAAATGAGGTGCTTATTAAAGTCATTGTGGATGCAGTTTTATTTTTGGCAAGTTATAAAATACAACACATCTTTATATTTAGGAGAAAGAAATGATCGCGGTTCTTCTATTTGTTCTTTCAATGTTTGGTTATACTGTTTTTTATAAGGCATGCTTTAAGAAAATGAGCCTGGGATTATCTCTTTTTATGGCTTATGGGAGCATGAGCTTTTTAATGTACCTATTTTTAATTTTCTCTTTCCTTAAAGTGGGTGCATACTTTGTGATTGGAATTGGATTTATTCTGCTTGTTTTCTTTTTTTCGAAAGCAAGAATTCAAAAAGCAGAGTGGCTGTCTCCTGCGTTTTTGTTTTTTCTTCTTACTCTCCTTTGTCTCTTGACGCTGACAATTAGACAAAAGGTTTATGTGCATGATGATTTTTCACACTGGATGAAGGCGGTTAAACAAATGGTGGACTACGATGCCTACTTTGTTCCGTATACACCTCTTGAGGAGGTAGGATATATGCCTGCCTTCATCCCTATCTGTTACGCAATGACAAGACTATTTGGGTACAAGGAAGGCGTGGTCTACATCATTAAGTCTTTGGGACTAATTAGTCTGCTTTCTTGGTTTATTGAGATGATCAGCAAGACGACAGAGGACCGAAAAAAAAGCTGGTTGGCCTCTATCTTGTCTATTTGCATTTTCTTTTTGTTTCCTATTTTTAATACCTATTCTTATGGGTTTAATACCTTGCTTGTGGATATGGAGCTTGGTGTTTACTTCGCGGTGGGTCTCATTTATGCTATAACCCAAAAAGAGCTCTTTCCCATTTTCATTTTAACAACCAATCTAAGCTTGTTAAAACTCGGAACAGGGGTCATGTTTTCCTATCTGATCATAGCAGCACGGCTACTAAAAGAGTTGGATTTGAAAAATAGGGCTTTGTGGGTTAAGCGAATCAAGGAGAAGCAAAAAAGCATTCTGCTGTTGATATTGTTGCTTTTGCTACCGATTGGCTTGAATATGAGCTGGAAAATATGTTATAATCAGAACAAAGTGATTTCAAATCATAGAGAGGTAACCAAAGATTTATCCGTAGAATACGCTCTACGATCACCGATGGATTCCTATAAGAAGACGATTATTCGAGAATATATTCAAAACATCTATCAATTTAAAAACGCTTTTACCAGGGAGATGCCTGTTCTTTATTACGTTATTTTGTTCTTATTGGTATCCGCTTTCCTATTTTTATCGTTACCGAGGGAGGATAAGAAACAAATACGAAAGATGTTTGGCTACCTTGGGGTGGGCAGCATTTTGTTTTTAATTGGGCTCTATGTGATCTATGTTAACTTCATTCGATTTTCATCCGAGGAGTATCGTTATACGGGGACATGCCTGATGGCATTTATGATGATCTTCGCCTATATCTCTGGGCTCCATATAACCAGAGAGTCCAAGCATCAAAAGAAAGCCCTGATCCTTATTTTATCGGTGATCTTTGTTGTTGCACTTAGCTGCAACCCAATACAGTATTTACACATCTGGTACAAGCCGGAGACAAATGTATATTATTTTACGGAAGAGCACAGAAAGGCCAAAGAGATGAGCGCGACTTTCTCAGACGTTGGGATGGAGAATCAGGACCGTATTTTATACATCTCTGAAAATGAGTCTTCACTTTTTATTTATGCAATGGAGTACGATAGCTTGCCGAGAAGGGTGAGGTACCTAAACATGAGCGAGTATTCATCAATTGAAAGAGTGATAGACTATTTCAAACAATACGAGGTGAACTATGTTGTGCTTGATTTGGATAGGATCGAACGCAAAGAAGTGTTAAGGCCTGCTTTTGGAGAGGACTTGGAGAAGGGCGGGATTCTTATTTACAAACTTAACCAGGTGGGAGAGAAAGTCGAGTATTTTTTGTGCGATCATGAAACTATTTAAAAGTAGAAAACGTTTAATAAAATAAAAAGAATTTTGGGAGGATGTATGAAAAAATGGATTTCAATTACGGCTCTTTTGGCCATTTTTCTAATTGGATTTATTATTATGAAGGGAAATAGCGCAACCAGTGCGGCGGATGAGAGTGATCTGTTAAAGGGGATGGAAGATGCGATTTTGCTTTATGTAGGGAATTCAAACGCCTATGTTCGAAGACAGAAGAGAAATATTGATGAGAACCTCTTGGTGGTTCCAACTGTGGTAGAGGGTTCCACACTGGTTCCGGTCCGATTCATCGCAGAGAGTTTGGGCGGCATTGTGGGATGGGACGAACAAACAAAAAAGGTAACCATCACACTTGGAAAAAAGACAATTGGTCTTATGATTGATTCAGATAAGCTTGTGATTGATGGAAAGACACAAACCATGCCTATTAAAGCGATTGGTCTAAATAACAGAACTTTGGTTCCGCTTCGAGCGGTGAGCGAGGCTTTTGGAAAAGAGGTTTTTTACGACAAAGGGCTTATTATCATCAGTAATCAGAAAGACATCGTGGATGCTGCTAAAGATAAAGCCAGGATCGATGGCATTATTCGAATGGTGAATGTGCTTCCGAAGGTAGAAAGTAAAGAAGAATTAAAAAAGCTACTGGAAGGCTTCGTTCGTGAAACCGGGTATTTTAATGAGGCGATTACCATGGATTTGGTGGCTCCCTCAATAGAGAAGAGCGCAAGCGGGTCAACTGCTCAAGATACCAATGCCAAGCCTGAAGACTATTCCAAAACCAATGTTCAGGTTGAGGGAGTAGACGAGGGGGATGTGGTCAAGACAGATGGGAAATACATTTATCAACTAAATGGGAATAAGGTGTTGATTATTGATGCCAGTACACCCAACAATATGAAACTTGTGAAGGAACTTTCCTATGGTTCGGAGTTTAGGCCGATTGAAATGTTTGTGGATGAAAAGAATCTGGTGGTATTAGGCAATGTGTATGAAAGCAAAGTATATGCAACCAATTTGGTTGAAAATGTACGCTCTTTCATTGGAAAACCTTATTATACTTCAACCAGCTATACCAGGGTTTATATTTACAATATCGAAAATAAGAACGATATTGTACTAAAAAGAGAGGCACAGATTGAAGGGGATTATGTATCGGCAAGAAAAATAGACCAATACTTATATTTTGTATCCAATAAATACATTCGAAGTATGGATGAGATCCTGCCGCTTTATAAGGATACCAACATGACAAAAGAAGAGGAAGTGAGTATTCAAAAAATAAATTGTATTTTGCCGATTACAACAGCGAGTTATATGACGATTGGAAGTCTGGATTTAAATGCAAATGCAAAAATGAATGTGGAATCTTACCTGGGAGCAGGAGACAATATCTATGCTTCTTTAGAAAACATTTATGTATCTGTTCAAAATTATGAAAAGAATGCCACAGATGTTTACAAATTCTCAATGGAGCAAGGGAGAACGACGTATTTAAATAAAGGGGAGGTTGAGGGATATCTCATCAACCAATATTCAATGGACGAGCAGGGTGCTTACTTTAGGATCGCCACCACCACCAATCGCTGGGATGAAAAGACAAGGCAAAGCATACAATGTAGCAATCTATTTGTTCTGAATGATTCGATGTATAAGGTGGGAGAGATCACTCAGATCGCGCCGGGCGAACGAATCTATAGCACAAGGTTTATGGGAGATCGCGCCTATATGGTGACGTTTAAGAATGTGGATCCGCTTTTTGTGATCGATTTAAAAGAACCCAAAGCACCAAAAATACTAGGAGCGCTCAAAATACCTGGATTTAGTAACTATTTGCATCCATATGATGAAAATCATATTATCGGGTTTGGAAAGGATACGATTGAAACCAAGACCGGGGCATTGACGCAGGGAATGAAGATTGCGCTTTTTGATGTAACGGACGTGGAGAACCCAATCCAACAATTTGTGGAGGTCATTGGTGCAAGAGGTACGGAGTCGATTGTGCTTCAAAATCCAAGAGCGTTGCTCTTCTCAAAACAAAAAAACCTATTTGCTTTACCGATTACAGTGTATCAACAGGTCTCTGATAACAATACCGTCTTTGAATTTGAGGGAGCGTATGTGTACTCACTGGATCTGGAAAAGGGGTTTAATCTAAAATACAAACTCACCCATGTGAGTGAGGAAGAGTATAAAAAAGCGGGAAATTATTATTATAACTACAATAAGAGAATCCAAAGGCTTGTATACATTAAGGACGCCATCTACTCATTATCAAATGCTATGATTCAATCGAGCGATTTTGAGACTGGAAAAACAGTTGGCAGTTTGAGTTTTAAGATGGATACCGATGGAAAGTATGATATCATTTATGAATAAAGCCAAAATGCAGGTTTGTAGCCTGCATTTTCTCTGTCTAAATTTTGCCGAAAAAGGTTCCCTTTTTTTAGAATCTGTGATAGAATGAACACTAGAATAAAAAAGAGAACGAGGGAAAATATGGTAAAATATAGCTCGAAATGTGAGGATCTCTTTAGTTGTAAAATGGGAATACACATTGACCAACCTGTTGAAGAACAGGAAGGGAAGCTTGACACTGAAATAATCTAGGGTATAATGATTTTTATTCAAAGAAGACAGGAGTTATGGGGATGAAAAAGAATGTAAATTATCTGAGTTTGTTATCAAATTACTTAAAGAGAGTTAGGGTGTCACTTTTTTTCTTTATTTTCTCTTTATTTGTAATCATGATCTGTGCTCTAGTGGAGCCGTTTCTGTGGGGGAATATTGTGCAGGAGTTGGTAAATACTAATTTCTCCACATTTTTGAATTATATTTTGCTTTTCTTTATCGTTAAATTTTTGGTGGGCGTCTTCCTATTTATCAAAAATTTCTTTAACATACGTATGGAAAAAATAGTTACACTAAACATTAACAAAGACTTGATTAAGAAAATTGTGGGACTTGAGCTTAAGACCTTTGAACCAGGGAGAAGCAAAAGTCTTGCCATGGAGGTTCTGGAGGAACCCCATAGATTACTCAATAACGGCTTAAACATGATTAGTTTGGTCATGGAGCTTTTAAAGATTGTATCGATGATTGCGATCTCCTTCTTGATCTGCAAGGATATTGGAATGATGATGCTCGTAGCCCTGATTGTGATTTACATCTTGTCCATGAAGACCATTCCTTATTTAAGTGGTAACAATAATTCCTTACAGTTGAATGTTAATAAGTATGTGCAAGAGATTTATGCGTTGTTTAAAGAGATCAAAGAGATTAAAAATTTGGGAATTAAGCATTATGCTATCAGTGAATTTAATACCAATACGAACGATATCAAGAAAAAGGTTTATTCTGTCAAATTGCAGGAGATGCTATTTAGCTTTTTAAACTTCATCATCAAGTTTAGTGTGCATTCTTTGATCGTTGTTGCGGGGGCCTTTTATTACTATAAATCAACCATTACACTTGCACAGTTTTTGATTCTCGAAATCTATGCCTTGGAACTTTTTGAAGCCGTCAAAAACCTGGTTGGTTTCAATGCCTGCGTGTTTGATTTTAAGGCTTCACTAAAAAACGTGTTTGATTTATTCTATAATAAAAAGTATAACGATGAGAAGTATGGTAGCATTGAGAAGTTCGTTGCAGAAGGAGACCTTTTCATCAAGAACGTATGCTTTGAATATAAAGGCATTACCTTGCTTGATATGGTAAATATTGAGGTGAAAAAGAATAAGAAGGTGGCGCTGATTGACAAGGTGGGGCAGTCCAGATTCCTCCTTCGAGACATTTTACTACGGAACATAGAACAGACCAGCGGGAAAATTTATATTGACGATATGAACATCAAAGACCTTAGTGAAATTGGACTCAGAAATGTCCTGCTTCATATTAGTGAGGAACCATTGATTGTAAGCGGAACGATGAGAACCAACATCTCCTTATTAAGACCAGACGCAACAGACTCTGAAATCGTGGAGGTCTGCACAAAGGTTGGCATTCACAACTGGTTTGACAAAAACGTGAATTTCCTAGACATTGATTTTGCAAAATCGGGGATTAGCCTTTCCAAGATGGAAAAACAAATCATTGCCATTGCGCGATTTTTACTAACCGATGTAAAGGTGGTTCTCTTTACGGAGGTTAGTGATGAGATCACGAGCGACGAACGCTATCTTATCGATCGAGCGCTTGAGGTACTTGAGAGGAAGTCGACTGTGATTGTGTTTGCAAATGACATCAATTCGTTGTCAAACTATGATGAGGTCATTACGTTTGAGAATGGCAAGATTATTGGTATTCAGACACACAGCGATCTTCTAAAGGAAATGAATATTTATAGCAAAATTGCAGAATTGAATCTAAACCAGAAAGAGAAAAAGGAAGAAGAAGAGTTGAATCTAAATCTATATGAAAACAAGGGAGTTTCAAACCATGAACATAGTATATTTAGTCAAATATGGTGAGATCTTTACCAAAGGAAATAATAGAAACCTATTCATTGAGCGACTAATTAAGAATATTAGGGAGAAGATCCGCGTGCTTGGTAGATTTAAGGTGGTAAAGGAATCAGGAAGAATCATTCTCGAGCCGCAGGAAGAAATCGATGAGCTGAAGCTGGAATACTTTTTGAGCCAAATATTTGGAGTGACCGGAATTGCGAAGGCGGTTCGATTTCCGAATAAAGACTTTGAAAACATCAAAGAAGAGTCGCTTGCTTACATCAATCAATATTTAAATGATGGAACAAACAAAACATTTAAGGTAGAGGCAAAGAGAGCGGATAAAAATTATGAGCCCAATTCGCCGGAAATTTGTAGAAGAATCGGAGCGCATTTATTAGAAAACTGCTCTTTTCTTAGTGTAAATGTGAACCATCCGGACTTTGTGCTCACAATTGAGGTGAGGGGAGAGGTTTATATTTTTACGACCGTTGCAAAGTGTGCAGGAGGGATGCCATCAGGAACCAATGGAAAAGCACTTCTCCTTCTTTCGGGAGGAATTGATAGTCCGGTGGCGGGATATATGATCGGGAAGAGGGGAGCCTTGGTTGAAGGTGTTTATTTTGATAGTCCGCCTTATACCAGTGAGTTGGCCAAAAACAAAGTGATCACATTGGCCAAAAAAGTTGCAGAATATATTCCTGGTTTCAGGTTGAATATTGTGTCTTTTACAGATATTCAATTGCTAATAAGAGAAAAGTGTCCATTAGAGGAATTAACCATTATTATGAGGATGCTGATGATGAAAATATCCGAGAGAATAGCAGTGCAGATCGATGCACAGGTACTAGTGACGGGAGAAAGCATTGGGCAAGTTGCAAGCCAAACCATGCATAGTCTGGTGGTAACAGATAGTGCAGTAGATCTTCCGATTTTACGTCCACTCATTGGTTTTGATAAGGAAGAAATCATACAGATCGCGCATAAAATAGGTACATATGAAACCTCTATTCTTCCATACGAGGATTGTTGCACGCTTTTTGTGGCGAGGCATCCCGTTACCAAGCCAAAGAAGGAGATCATTCTAAAATCGATGGAGAAGTTAGAAGATATAGAAGAGTGGATCGGAAAGGCAGTAGAAGCTACGGAGATAGTATATTTTTAAAGGAGACAATAGATGAAAAATAAAATGATCACAGGTCGGGATGAAGACTTCGCACAATGGTATACAGACATTGTCAGAAACGCACATCTTGCGAGCTATTCAGAGGTGAAGGGCTTTGTTATACTAGAACCTGCTGGATATGCGTTGTGGGAGTCTATGCAGGCAATCTTAGATAGACTTTTTAAAGAATCGGGTCATCAAAACGTCTACATGCCACTCCTCATTCCAGAAAATCTGCTTCTAAAAGAGGCAGAACATGTAGAGGGGTTTGCACCAGAGGTTGCCTGGGTGACCTATGGCGGTAAGAATCTCTTGGAGGAAAAGCTATGTATTCGTCCGACATCCGAAACCCTATTTTGTACCTACTTTAAAGATTGTGTGAAATCATATCGAGATTTACCATTACTTTTGAATCAGTGGTGTAGTGTGGTGCGATGGGAAAAGGAAACAAGACCCTTTCTTAGAACAAGAGAATTTTTGTGGCAGGAGGGTCATACGGTTCATGAGACAGCCGAAGAGGCAGAAGAAGAAACAAAGAAAATGCTGGAAACCTATAGGACCTTCTTTGAAGAGTACTTGGCGATTCCGGTGGTTTCTGGACGAAAGACAGAAAAAGAAAAGTTTGCGGGGGCAGAGTATACGTATACAATAGAAGCGCTGATGTATAATGGTATTTCTTTACAATCCGCAACGTCTCATTACTTTGGACAGAAGTTTACCATTCCGTTTGAGATTCAGTTTTCAAATAAAAATAATGCATTAGAGTATGCATACCAAACCTCATGGGGTGCTTCGACCAGAATGATTGGTGGACTTATTATGGTTCACAGCGACGACAATGGATTGATTCTTCCTCCTAAGATTGCGCCTAGGAAGGTTGTGGTTATCCCGATTGGGAAGACAGAGGAAGTCCTAAGTGAGTCAAAAAAGCTGAACGCATTACTCAATCAGGCTAATCTTTCTTCTTTTATTGATGACACAGATAGGACTCCGGGGTTTAAGTTTGCTGAGCATGAGATGAATGGTATCCCAATCCGGATTGAAATTGGCCCTAAAGATTTAGAGAACAACTCAATCACACTTGTGAGGAGAGATACCTCGGAAAAAGAGGGGGTTCGGTTGGATATCGATATTGTAAAAAAAGTGGCAGAGCTTCTGGATCAAATACAAGATGCGTTGTTTCAAAAAGCCCAAAAAAGGAATAAATCCAAAACCTACGTGTGTAGGACACTAGAAGAGATGAAAGAACAAATGGAAAGGGAACTCGGATTCGTGAAGGCGATGTGGTGTGGAAGCCCGGAATGTGAAGCCAAGATGAAAGAGATTCGAGGGACCAAAGCACGATGCATTCCATTTGAACAAGAAAAAATAGCAGACACATGTATTTGTTGTGGTAAAACTGCAAAGGATATGGTTATATGGGGTATACAATATTAGGAAGAAGGAGAATGGATGAGCGGAATTGATGAGGGAAAAGTAAAAGAATTGGTTGAACGACTAAGAGAGAGCGGAAGTACTCTGTCTCTGATGGAATCTTGCACAGGAGGAGAGCTCGCAAGCGCAATTACAAATGTGGCAGGTTCGGGTGAGGTATTCGAGTTTGGGGCCGTCACATACTCCAATAAATACAAGGTGTACTTTGGAAAAGAGGCAATGCAAAAGACGATCAATGAGCATTCGGTCTACAGCATGGAAACGGCGAAGCAAATGGCAAAAACCATAATAGATACAACCGGTTCCACATATGGTGTTGGAATTACGGGAGAGCTTGGAAACGTCGATCAAAACGAAGTGGATGTGGCAATCTATGATTATAAAACAGACCATTACGATACATTTCACCTTCAATTAGAGGGAGCAGAAAGAAGACAGAACAAGCACATTATTATTAATAAAACGGTGGAAATGCTGACAGGGTATATATCACGCTAAGATAGATTATAAAAGAGGAGTTACAACAATACTTAAGTGAACAAGAGATGAACGCGAATACTATACGAGGCATTCAGGAAATGTTTCAAAATGAAGGCGCGGATTACTTAGACCCGTTTGAAGCGTTTTTTCAAAAAAAAGTCTTCGAGAATCGTGAATTAAAATGGTATCTTGATGTGGAGGAAAGGGATGCACTTGTCAAAAGATTTAGTGAATACGTAGGGGTTTATGATTGGAGTACTCTTAATGCTATAGAGGACCATCTGGGAAAAGAACGAACGCAAGCATCTTATCCAACAATAAGTTCATTTAGTATTCAGATCGCCACGATGGGCCAAAAATATATTCGTTTCAGTGACGGAGAGAAAGTAAGTCTCTATGTAGTTGGGGCGGGATATAAGGGACGCGGCCAGGAACTAAAAGAGATAAGAGAGGAACTTGACGGATTAGTGGTGAGTGGGGTGAGAGAACGGGTTGTGAGAGAGCAGATGCAGGAGTTTTTCAATTTGGGATTTAGTAAAATACAAATTCTTCAGTTGATTGGTCCGAGTCCCTACTTAGATAATTATCTCGATAACCGAAGAAATTTGATGGAAACGGTTGATAAGATGTATCCACATCTTGGATCGTATGAAAGAGGCGTGAGATTTGTTTCGAAACAGGATGCTTTTGAAGAGATCGGCGGTGTAATGGTTCCTTCCGAAAAAAATGACTATGATCTTTATATCGTGGACTCAGAGAAAAAATTATCTCAGGTTGCTTGGTCTGATCCAATCATTCTTGTGAGAAATGTAGAACAAGAGATGGAATAAAATACATATCAAATTTTCAGTAAAAAGAACCTTTGTTTTCATTGACACAGGTTCTTTTATATACTATAATAGAAATGGTTTAAAGTTTCCATGCTAGCTGGGGAGGTAGCGGATCCCTGTACCTGCAATCCGCTATAGCAGGAGTGATGCTTATTTTAGGGTAAAAATAGTAGTGTTCTTTTTATTAAAAGAAGCGTTGATCATATAGTCTTATACAATAAAATTGATGTGAATCGTGTTAGGTCCTGACGGAAGCGGCACTAAGTATCAAGTTTATGTGTTGTAAGGGTGCTGTATAGTAGTCTATTTTGATAGAAAGACCTGGTGTTTTTTTTCTCGAGAATAAGCGCATGGATTTTATTTGTTTTAGAGGGTGAAATATGAGTTATTTAGCAATGTATAGGAAATATAGGTCGAAAACATTTGATGAAATACTAGGGCAAGATCATGTTGTCACTACCCTTAAAAATCAGATTATGGGGAATAAAATAGCACATGCCTATCTCTTCTGCGGAATTCGGGGAACCGGGAAGACAAGCCTTGCAAAAATCTTTGCGAAGACTGTAAACTGTGAGAATCCGGTGAATGGAAATCCTTGCTTAGAGTGCGAAATGTGTTTAAATATTGAGAAAAATACCAACCTAAATGTATTTGAGATTGATGCGGCTTCTAATAATGGAGTGGAACACATCAGAGAACTTAGAAATGATACAAAATATTTACCCAACGTTGGGAAATATAAAGTTTATATTATTGATGAAGTACATATGTTGAGCGCAAGTGCCTTTAACGCGTTACTTAAAGTGTTAGAGGAGCCGCCGGCACATGTTATTTTTATACTTGCAACCACAGAGGCACACAAAATTCCTGCAACCATTCTTTCAAGATGTCAGCGATATGATCTTAAGAGAATTGCCAAAAAAGAGATTGCGGAACGAATGAAGGCATATATCCAGGAAGAAGGTCAAAGAGTAGAGGATGCAGCGGTCAATTATATTGCATCTTTATCAGAGGGTTCTATGAGAGATGCACTCAGCGTTTTGGAGCAAGTACTGAGTATGAAGCCGGGGGAAGAGGTCAAACTGGATGACATTTTGAGTACACTTGGAAATGTGGACTACAGTACCTACTACGAATTAACACAAAGGTTGGTTTCAAAAGACCTAAATGAAGCAATTGGCATTGTGAACAAAATCTATAATGCGGGAAAAGATATTAAAAATTTTATCAACCAATATATTGCTTACTTAAGAAACCTGCTTCTTGCTTCCTATCTCACCCAAAATAAGGCAGAATTAGACATGCCACTGGAACGGATGCAGGAGTTGGTTCAATTGAGTAAAAAGTTGGAAAATGCTCGAGTAATTGATTGGATTGAAAAGTTTGCAAAACTCGAACAAGACATCAAATACGCGTCCACACCAAAGCTGGCGCTTGAGATTTTATTAATCAAGCTATGCAGTATAAATGTGGGTTATATACCAGTTGTTCCGGAAAATGCAGAGATTGAAACTGAAGTGCTGGAAGAAGAGATAGAAGAACCCGAACAGGAAGAGGAGATCAAGCCAAAAGAACCAGAAAAAGAGGTGACCCTTATATTTGAAAAGGTCATTGAGCCAAAGATGGAACAGACGACAGAGGAAAAAGAAGTGGAACTGATTACGGACGAGAAGATAAAAGAACCTGACTTGGTGCTTGAAGATATAAAAGAGATTACTCGGGATATCAGAGACATTAAAGAAAAGAACGAGCTAGAGGAAATGCTTCTTAAAAAGTGGGATGATGTCATTGAGAATGCCGATGGTCCGCTCAAGGCGATGCTTCTTCGTACCAAAGCGTTTAAAATAGAAGCAGATCATTACTTTGTATTAGTGGATGATGCCTTTACAAAGGGCTACTTAGAGAGAGCAATCGACCTTTTGAAGGTTCAACTGCCGCTACAAGATGAGGACATGAGCCTGGTGTTTATCTTAAAAACAGATCTTGTGACTTCCGAGAATAAAAAGATAGAAAAAGTAGAAAATAATATCAATCATATCATAAACAGCTTAGAGGAGAAGGGAGTCTCTTTAGAGTTGTATGAATAAAAGGTGAACATGACACTACTAAGACTATCTGTGGCACCCATTCTAATTATTTTGTTTTATACGTACATTCGAGATAAATATGAGAAAGAACCGTATCGATTACTTTTTACGGGTGTTTTGTTGGGTGCCATTATGACGGCGCCTATTTTGCTTCTCGAATTAAAATTTGAGAACCTTTTATCAATGGATGGATGGATTGGTAGGATTTTCTCCTCCTTTTTTATATCAGCTGGAACGGAGGAAGCGCTAAAGGGGATTTCTGTATTCTTTCTGATTTGGTATAATAAAAACTATAATGAAAAGTTTGATGGAATTGTTTATGCTGTTTTTGTTTCGCTCGGATTTGCGCTTGTGGAAAACATTCTATATGTATTTAATGAGACCATCGGCGGAATGGCAACAGGGATTTACCGCGCTATTTTTGCAGTGCCAGCACATGGATTATATGGAGTCTTTATGGGCTATTATCTTGCAATCTCAAAATTTGATAATGGTAATAAATTCAAAAATTTTTTACTGGCTTTTTTGTATGCCATTTTGTTACATGGGGTTTATGATCTAATCCTGAGCTTTGGGGCTCATTTTATGATTCTAGGGCTTTATATGTTTTTTCTATTTACATTCTCTTTAAAGATGATGAAAAAGCATCTGGAGACCTCTCCATTTAAATACAAGAATGTGGAGCAAGTATTAAAAAAATAGGGAGTCTCCCTATTTTTTTATAAAAAGTGAATGGATTGGTTCTGCTTTAGTCTGATCTCAGAAAGAGAAACGGTCTCATCTTCGATGTGTGATTCAAAAAAGCGATTTAAATATTCTTGCGTTTTTGCTCTTGCTTCCTCTTGTGACTTTGCTACAAGACGTTCTTTTGGGATATCTGGGAAGGAAATGGTGATCTCATCTTTTGCATAGGTGAAGATGACAGGATGTTTATTCATCTTACCAGTTTGGCCTTTTAGAAATATCAAGTGTATAGTTTTGGCTTAAATTGTTATCCCATTCTCCCAAATCATTATAAAACGCGAAATTTAAATGTTTTTTGTTTTTCACAGATATCATGGCTTCATAGGTATTTTTATCATTCTTATACATTTTTACGCTCTCCACATCCACCCATTTATTATCTGCGTTTGTATATCCAAGATGTAGATATACGTTCCCTGAATCTTGCTTGTTTAGGTATCCATTATATGTTATGGTCGCATTGCTTCCAGCTGCCAAGTTTTTTGGTTTTGCATCAAAAATAACCATTGGTTTTGCATCATTATTCATTTAGCCCTCCTTATGTTTTTAGTATTTGCACAAACCTTTTTCGTATACACCAAAATAGAAAAAACAGATAAAAAAAGACCCGAAGGTCTTCTATAACTTATTCTTGATTGGATTCTTGCTTTTCTCTTTTACTTGCATTAATTTCAACTACGTTGTCATGGATGGAGATCAGAATGAGTAGGAATTCAAGTGAAATCCTAGCACCGATATTACCAAAGATAATAATACTGATTCCGGCCAAGAAGTTTGAAATAAGCATGTAAATTCCGGATAAGGTAAGGAAAATGGCAAGGATATAATAAATGATTTTCAAAAACATACTGAGAAAAAGTGATTTAAAAGTCAAGAAGTCATATAGTTGTTTTAGAAAACCAGTATAGCGGTCTTTATTCGCCTTTGAACAAAATGAGAAATAGAGAACAATTCCGCCAATGATTGATAACAAGAAAATAAATATGCTTGCGTTGTCCATATACATAGCGCTGTGATAAACCGATCTGCCATAACTAGGAAACATAAAAACCTCCTAAAATATATATTTGTTAATAATATATACAATATAACATAAAAAAAATGAATTACAAGAAAAAAATCTTTTTACTTTGTTTTTTAAAATTTATGTGCTAAAATAGGTTTAAATTGGAGGAAGCAAATGAAAAAACCGGAATTATTGGCACCAGCAGGTAGCCTAGATATCCTTAAAATGGCCATTACCTATGGAGCGGATGCGGTCTATTTAGGTGGAGTGAGTTATGGACTTCGGGCAAACGCCAAAAACTTTACCATGGAGGATTTAAAAGAGGGGATACACTTTGCCCATGAAAGAGGAAAAAGGATTTATGTGACGGTGAATATTCTGGCCCATAATGACGACCTTCCTGGGATTGATGAGTACTTGAAAGAATTAGAGAGGATTGGTGTGGACGCGATTATCATTGCAGATCCCGGGATCTTTATGATTGCAAATGAAGTGGTGCCAAATCTGGAAAAGCATATTAGTACACAAACCAGTGTTTGCAACTACAAAGCGTTTGAATTTTGGAAAAAACAGGGTGCTGCAAGAATTGTTCCGGCCAGAGAGGTAAGCATTAAGGATTTAAAGACCATTAAAGAGAAGGTGGAAGGCGTTGAGATCGAAGCCTTTATTCATGGTGCGATGTGCATTTCTTATTCTGGAAGGTGTCTCCTTAGCAACTATTTTACAGGGAGAGATGCCAACAGAGGAAACTGTGCTCAGGCTTGTAGGTGGAAATACAATATTGTGGAGGAAACAAGACCGGGCGTATATATGCCGGTTATGGAGGATGAAAAGGGAACCTATATTTTCAATTCCAAGGATCTTTGTATGATTGAACATCTAGATGATCTCATCGAAGCGGGTGTGGATAGCTTTAAGGTCGAGGGAAGAATGAAGACAGAATTTTACGTAGCGAATATTATACGAGCATATAGAAAGGCAATTGATGACTATTTTATTTTCAAAGAAACCTATTTGTCCAATAAAGCGTTTTATCTGGACATGTTGAAGAAGGCAAGCTATCGAGACTTTACGACTGGTTTTTTCTATGGCAAGCCACAAGAAGATGGACAAAATTATGATTCGGCAGCCTATATCAGAGGTTATGACTATTGTGCTTTAATACTGGGTTATGATCGAGAGAAGAAAATGGCTCGCGTGATGCAAAAAAACAAATTTGTGTTGGGAGAAGAGCTTGAAATCATGAAAAAAGACTGCAACGATGCAAGCTTTAAATTAGAGTACATGGAAAATGAGGCTGGAGAGCGTGTGAGTGAGGCGCCCCATCCGGAGGAAATCCTCTATGTAAAAGTAGAAGAAGAGGTCTCTTTATATGATATGCTTAGAAAAAAGGCATTGGATTAACTCGGAACATTTCCCTAAAAAAGTATTGTAATTCAAAAAATATAGATTATACTGTTTGTAGATTAGGGGGATGAGATGAGTCAGAAAAAAATATATATTGTAATGATATCCATCATGGCACTTGTTGCATTACTCGTTTTGGTTAGTATGTTTTCAGGAAAACTGGATGCATCTGGTGAATACAGGGTTTATAATGTATACGATCCGAATTCAAATCCGATCGCCTTACGTTATACCTCTTTGAAGTTAAACGAGCATAAGTTAGATACAGTAAAAGCAAAAGAGTTGTTTTTAGAGGTACAAAAGCAAAACAAAGAGATTATTGTTCCGGAACTAACGCTTTTGGATGTAGAGATGGTGGATTCCGTTGCAAGGTTAAACTTTGCAGGGGGAACAGCAGATTTGATTCCATCAGGTAGCCTAGGTGAAATGCTATTTAAGGATTTGATTATTAATACCCTTACTGAGCTCGAGGGAATAGACGAAGTGCTTTTCCTGGAAGAGGGGAGTGCTTTGAGAAGCGATCGTTTACAATCTTCTTATGAGTATCCTTTTAAAAGAAGGATCGAAGGAAGCTACATGATTTATCCGGAGGATACAGAACGTCTTGCAAGCTTTATCTTTAAAGACACGACCAAACGATTGTTTTATGAAGGTGGGCCAAGTCATTGGGGATCAAGGACCAAAGTGCTCAGCAAAGCAATGGGAAAGCTATATACCTATCAGGTAACGGATGAAAGCGACTTAAAGGGAGAAGATCCTAAAAAAGTTTGGACAGAGATTTGGGAAATCAAAGAGGACGGGCTTTATATCGATCATGTTAAAGTGTTATCAAACACAATGCGTGTATTTGATAGCTGGGAAGTAAAAAAATATAAAGAAGAGGATGACGCAAAATTTGAAATACAAGAAGTAAGGTTGGATGAAGAAGGAAAGATTGAACTTACCATTCAAGTTACTTTATTAACGACGGAGAAAGACTGGTATCTAGACACCATTGTGTTGAAAGAAGATGTGGGTATTCTCAAGAAAACGGAAAAAGCCAGAATAGAGGATAGCCTTACAATTGATTTAATGTATTATTTGTACGATATTATGGATATAAATAAAGAATAGAGTGGGGGGTTTATGAAAAGTTATTTGTCAGGTGGAGCACTTGTGGACGTCAATATTGTCTCAATCGTATTAATCAGCATAATCGTGATGGTGCTTTTTGTTGCAATTGTTATCAACATGGGCGTTACCGCGAAATATAAAAAGATTTTAAAAGAGTTGAAAGAGATTAACCTTAGTGGAATTGAGGCTTATAAAACCAAGTTTTTAAATAATATTGTTTCTTATTATAAGGAGGTTTATTCAAAGCTTGGCAAAGGAGTCAATACACAGGCCATTATTGAGTCAGAGTTTTATAATAACAACAGAGACTTACTAAACTCTGAAAAGTTCTTGAACAATGTAAACTCAATCATGTTAGTGCTTGGGATTTCAGGGACATTTTATAACCTTATTGAGATTGCCAAATCGATGGCAAAGCTTTTTGAAACCAATGCTCCGTCTCTTGAATCCGTATTAGGAGATATGTCTATCATCTTCTCCAACCTATCCATTGCATTTATGACGACATTTGCGGGTATTCTTGCGAGTCTGTTGTATCTATGTGTTTCCTCTTTCAACAACACAGAGGTGATGCGCAACTCTCTTCTTGCAAGGTTAGAGGATTACCTGGACAACCTTCTATGTAATACCATGATGCAAAAACAAGATGATAAAGAAAAAAGCGCACAAGGCGAAAATCAAAACTCTAATGTTTTATATATGATGGAAAACACAGCCAATACGATGCTTGAAACCACAACCAGAATTGAAGAATCAATGAGTAGATTAAATGACAATCTAAAGCTTTATTTAGAAAAGGCAAATCCACCTGAACAACCAGCGGTTAAAAAGACAGAAAAAGAAGAACCTGCTGTGAATCCAAAAGAGTTTGAAAAAGAAAATCAAAATGTTCTAAAAAAAGAGGAACCAGAACACATTGAAATCAAGGAAGACGAAAAAAAGGACGTAATCTACATGCCACCAGCAGAAGAGGCCAAAAAAGATGAGAACGATGTTGAGGGTTAAAGATGAAAAAAGGGAGAGAAAGTTATATCCGTTTAAATGAGGAAAAAACGCTTATATGGCCAATTATAACGGTTTCTGCATTGGCTCTGGTTTTGGTACTAATTATTCTGCTTACCTTTTCAATGTTTGATAGCATTAAAGGGGACATGAATCGAAAGATTATTGATTCTAAGTTAACCGAAGCCACGGCAGGACTTGCAAAGGATGAACAGGACCGAAAGTCGTTACAGGTTGAGCTTGCAAAGCTAAAGGAAGAGGTCAAAGATTACAACACCATCCGGAATTTCACAGAGGATTTAAATACGGTTAAAAACATAGAGGTACAGATTGCCAATAGACTAAAAAAGAGGCTTATTGACAAGAAGCTGATTAATGACCCGGACGCGAACGTGTATATTAGTCCAAAAGGGAACCTAACCCTGTCGGACAGCTATATTTTCGAACCCAACAACTCGGTCCTTTCGAGCAATGGACAAAAGATATTAGAGCACATCGCTTCCGAACTAGAGAGCATAATGAAAGAGAATTCTCTTGGGTTGTATGTAGAGTTTGTAGAGATACAGTCTCATATGGCAAATGCGGGGGTGTATGATGCAAAGAACATCATGCTTTCCACCCAGAGGGCTTCCGGCGTACTAAACTTCCTATTTGAAAAAAGTGCGGTCCTAAGGGATACTTATTATCAAAAATTTATTAGCACAAATATGCTGAATACAAGGCTGATTGATTCGACGGACTCAAAAGAGGCTGAGGTTAAAAATAAACGCATGGAGATTGCAGTTTTAATCGATCCGGCGGCCTACCAGGCGATTGTTGAAAAATATTCAAAATAGCCAAATAATGGATAATTATGTATGTAATTATTCTTTTTTTGCTTTTTTAATGAAAGATCTAGCAAAATAAAAAGAATATGTTATAGTATGTTGGAAAAAATAAACTAAAGTTATAAAAGGGGAGGTCAATATGTCATGTTGTAAACAAGAAGCGCTGACAGAAGAACAAAAAGGTAAGATAGGAGAGATTATCGATGGTCTGATAGACAAAGAAGGCTCATTGATAGAAGTGTTACACCATGTACAAGACTATTATGGTTATCTACCATTTATCGTGCAAAAAGAAATATCAGAACGAATGAATATTCCGCTTCCTGATATCTACGGCGTTGTGACATTTTATTCCAGGTTTTCCCTAGAGCCAGTCGGGAAATATAAAATTAGCGTATGTCTTGGGACCGCTTGTTATGTAAAGGGTGCTCAAAATATCTATGATGCACTAAAAGAAAAATTGGATTTAAAAGATAAAAATATAACGGACGATCGTAAATTTTCTCTTGATTCTGCAAGGTGTGTAGGTGCTTGTGGTCTTGCCCCGGTGATGCTCATCAATGAGGATGTATATGGAAGAATAACACCAGATGATCTGGAAAAAATATTGGCAAAGTATGAGTAGGGGGATAAAATGGATAAGATTTTAATGAAAGATTTGGAAAATATAAAACAGGAAGAGAGCGCAAAACTAATACCCGATGCATCCAAAAAGCAATACCGAATCTTGGTGTGTCAAGGCACGGGTTGTTCCTCCTCAAAATCTTCAGAACTGCAAAGAGCATTTGAAGAGGAGATAGAGAACCATCAGTTGAAAGAGACGGTAAAAGTCGTAAAAACTGGGTGTTTTGGGCTTTGTGCGCTAGGACCTATCGTGATCGTATATCCGGAAGGCTCTTTTTATAGCCAATTGAAAGTGGAAGATATCAAGAGAATTGTGGAGGAGCATATCATTGGTGGAAATGTTGTGCGAGAACTCTTATACCATGAAACTTTAACGGACAGCGGGAAGATCAAGCCACTTGAAGAAACAAATTTTTATAGCAATAAAATGCCAATGTTTATAAAAATGTTAGGAAGATTACAATTCAAAAGAAGTGTCGAAGATAAGATTGATATTATTAGCTACATAATTAGCAAAAATTATGAAGTTTGTTTAAAACAATATAAAGATATGTTAGAAAGTGATTATTTAGATCCCCAAATAACATGGCAAGGAAAATTATCCAGATATAAAAACATTATAGATACTAACCTTTTAGATGAGTC
>JAVBPT010000056.1:0-6683 GCA_031549455.1 Eubacteriales bacterium | reverse complement strand
CAGGAATTTGTCTATATGCTCTCTTATGTGGTCAACACCTATAAAATAGCAGGAAAAACATACCTGATTAAAATCAATTCAAAAGAATCCGCACCGATTAAAAAAGTAAGATAAAAATATGAAAGAATATATCGCAGAAACAGGAGGACGTTATACGTATGCCGATGACATATTAAACCTGCAGGAACTGTCGCTTTCCATGACAGCGATTTTTGAAGGTTGTTCTAATTTTATTATTTCTGGCTGTGAGATATCTGGTAACGAAATAACCGCAGGATATGTTTGGATAAACGGAAAAGTCCGCAGATTTGAAGGATGTGCTGATGCTGTTTTTCCGTATTATATCTATGAAAAAAACAGCAATGATACGGTTGTTTACGCCAATGAAAACAACAAACGGGGACGATGTAATTATCTCTGTATCGGAGGCCTTTCTGTTCCAGAAATACCTGATACCGTAACGAAGATCATTCCTTCATTTATTGAGTTAAAATCCGATTATTCTCCCAGGTTTATCGATAAATTTTTCGGGCGATATGCAGTATTGTTGGAAACACCTTTTGCCAAACAAACCATTAAAAAGGAACTTATTCTTGCAGGTAAACTGTCGGGAGAAAAAGAGATTGTGTCTAAAACTGCAGTTTCTGTTGCCAATGCCTCGAACGGTTACATGTTGAAAAACATCGTTAAGGCATCAGGCGATGCATCTGTTGGAATCTACTTAAACGGGCTTCTAATCAATGAAATCGTTATTCAGACTGACGGGACCTTTTCATTTGTAAAACAAGGTCGGGAGATTGCAAAAATCAGCGATGGTGGAATTTCTTATACCAACTCTTCTTCAACCACTTCCCAAAGCGGTTCAATCCTTATTTTTGATTCGCATATTATCAATTCGGAAGATGCAACAGATGAAGGTGCAATTAATGTCAATCATACAGGCTATAAACAAGGGGGAACAAAATTCCGTAATTTCAATGTTTATAATGGAAAATCGACTTCTGTTCCAATTGTTCAAGTAATAGGAAAATCAGAAACGGTCAATATCAACGGCTTGTTTTCGGTAAAGAATCAAGGAAAAGGAATCATTCTTTCCAATTCGACTTACCTGAAAGCGGATAAACGACTGACCAATTTGTTTTCCTGGGCTGACAGTTCGGGAGAAATAATTGCATATATCGGTTTTGCTGCAGATGATTCATTCGATTTCTCGCTTAAAAACACATTAGGCAATATCACAATTGCTCCCAAAAGTTATTTGGATGTAATCGGGGAACTTAAAATAGGCGGAACTTCTATTGCCAATATTTATGTCAATCAAACAGATTTTACAACGGAACTGAAGAAAAAAGTAAATATAATTACAGGAAAGCAACTTTCAACCGAAGATTTTACCACAGAATACAAAAATAAACTGGATTCCATTTCGCAAAGTAATATCGGCAGTTCGGGAAACGGCTTTGTTACCGCAAAGGAAGTAAATGAAGCATTGGGAAAAAAGCTGACTGCATCAGCCAATCTTTCGGATGTAGCAGACAAGGTCGCTGCAAGAGCCAATTTAGATATTTATTCCAAAAATGAAAGTAACAGTGCTTTTCTTAAAATATCGAGTAACCTTTTGGAATTGGTTACCTTAACAGCTGATGAGGTAAATGGAATGACTACCGAACAGATTGCCACCCGTAAAGCAGAAAAACAGGCAACTGTTCGCAATAATATCGATGCGGAAAAGAAAGGAATCGGAGACTTGAAACTGACCAAAACATCCAATCTTTCGGATTTGTCAGATAAAAGTCAAGCACGGAAAAATATCAGCGTCTATTCGGTAGAAGAAATTGACAACCTGCTGAAAGGAAAACTTTCTGCCGATTCAGCCTATTCGGGAGCACTATTTACAACTGACCACAAAACAAAACTCGAAGCAATCAGGACAGGTGCTTTTGCGGGAGTTGATGAAGAAGGTAAATCTACAGTACAGATTGAAGGATATTCATTGGTCAGTCATGTCGTTAAGGAAATGGCTAAAAAGGCCAATTTATTGTTAGATGGATATAACGGGACTCAAAAAGATACCATAGCTGCCAACCTCGGCATTTATACCAAATCGGGAGCAGATGCCAAATTTACCTCTATCGAAAACCTGATGCAGGATTACATAACCCTTTTGGTAAAACAAGGTAAATCGACAACCGAAGCACAGCAAATACTTCGGGATAAGCTGGATGCACCAAGTAAAGAAGATGTCACAAACAACTACTTGAGAAAAGACAGCAAACTAACAGATTTAGTATTAGCCAATACAGATGCAAAGAAACTGGCATGTCGTACCATTGGAGCTGCATATGCCGATGAATACCAAACAAAAATAGTAGATACAGGTTGGATTCAAATGAATAATTCAGGTTCGGCAACCGATACCAGAAACTTGTTTATCCGTCAAATCGGTAATATTGTTTGCATACAAGGTACAATAAACACGGCTAAACGCGACGGAAGTAACTGGGGCGGAACAATTGCAATTATACCCAACCAGATACCTCCACCCAAATTCGGGTTGAGATGTAATTTGAACGATTTTAACGATGACCACAAATATAACAGGGGATGTTCTTTCATACTCAACGGAAACTCCCGTAACATTCTCTTATATGAAACAGGATGGTACAATGCAACAACGAATCTTAATTTTACATATATGACATAAATTATGAAAAGGATAAACATTCAACGTGACGTAGAAAGCAGGAAAAGTATAGAACATGAGCTTCCTGTAATTCAAAGGACAGAACAAATGGTTGAACCCGTTAAAGTGGAGCAAAATGCCGAAAGCGAAACGATACAGGAACATGAGGCTGACTCAGTCCCCAATCTCGAACCCCAACCGAAAAAAAGAAGAAGGAAGGCCGAAGGGGACATTTAAGCGATTTCAATTTGAGGAAACTAAATTGGGATTCTTTCTCAAATATGAAGTTCCCGTGGTTTATGAAATCGTTATGAAATTGACAACTCCCGGTGTTTTTCCCGAACCGCCGCTTTATCTTATTGATATTGTTTGTAAGGCTTCAAAGGACACGTCCCTAAAAAAAGCAAAATTCTTCCGATACAGGGAAGAATATGCTTCTTTGGGGTTGTATTGTAAGCGGGGGAAGCGGTTGACAGAGGAGCAGAAAGTGTATTATGAAAATATCAGACAGAAGAAAATGAATAAATTTACTAAGCTACACAAAGCTGAAATCGAAACTTTATGAAACACTTATTTTCCAGGTTTTCCCGCTTTTATCAAAATTACTTTCTAAAAATTTAAGATTATCCGAGAGTTCATTATTAAGAGTGAGCCCCAAGTAAAAAGTCGCTCGTGAAAGGCCAACATATAAGTATTTTAACAAAAGGTCATCAGATAGTTTTTTGTCTTGAAGCGAATCCAAGTTATGAAAGAAAACTGCTTCAAATTCAAGTCCTTTAATTTTGTCAATTGAAAATACTCGAACTGTATCTTTATCTCCTAAAACTTCCCCATTTCGACACGCTTTAACAAAAATTCCTACATCAGCTAAAGTATCAACATTTCCCAGTTTTGTTGCAAAACTATCAAGCAAGTTCTCGTCTGGAAGAAAAATTGCTATTGAAGGTATAGAATCTCCGTATGCCTTGTAAATTTCGATTATTCGTTCCGCAATCCAGTTTAATTTGTCTTCTTCATCTTCTAAAATAATCATTAATGGTTTTGGCTCTGTTTCATCTTTCTCAATATAGGATTTATATGTAGCATCATTACCTGTTGATTTTTTGTAAATCTGTTGAGCTAAAGATAGTAATGTTGGACTTTGCCTATAAGAAACTTCCAAATCTCGTTTGACAAATTTCGAATTTAATGAAATGAGGTCTTCCCAAGATTTCAAACCATTACTCGTCATTCTTTGCATAACATCTCCTGAAAGAGTTACGGATGAAATATTTGGATGACCAAAACTACTAATTGCTAATAAGTCAATTAGTGAAAAGTCGGTTGCTTCATCAATTCCAATAACTGGTTTACAATTTGTTTTATAAGCATTTATGTAGGGATGCGATAGATTTTCATATTGCTGTTTAAATTCTTTGGCAAGTTTTGAACATATACTATTCACAAAAGAAAGAAGGAAAGCCTGTTCATCTGAATGAATGCGTTTATTTTTGTCCTTTTTTATCAGTTCCTCTAAAATTTTCAGATTATAATTTTTATCATTTCTATTAAATTGCTCCCTTCTGAATTTTTTGTAATTCATAGGTATTTCACGCAACATATTTGCAGTTATTCCTTTTGTGATTCTCTCGAAATATTTCTTAAAAAATGCGATTTGACCTATTTGTTCATATTCAGGCTGAGCTTCGACTTCTGGTACAAGCTCTATTAACTCTTTATCTCGCTTAGTAAATTTTGTGTTTTTATCAAATTGTTTTAGCGCTTGCTTTCGACAAATTGTTTTAAGTTTTGTGAATAACTCTCTTTCAAAATCAAATGTTGTTAGTTCCTCTTTTTCATCAAAATCCTCTTGCTCTATTTCTGTATCATATTCTTCATCCTCTTCTATTTCTTGAGATGTGATTTTCCACTTACTCAAAATTTCCGAAAGCGCAGTAAGTCTTTTATTATCAATATTTATTTTGAGTTGTATTCTTGCAACAACATCTTTTATAAGATTTGTATATTCTTCTGATATTTTATCGGATTCTGGTTTAAATTGTTCATTGAGATTTAAAAACAAACGAATGAAATCTTCAAGTTTTTTTATTTCTTTCTTTTCTTGCAGATAATTTATAATTGATTTTCCTGTATTTTTCCATTTGAATGGTGTAATATCTATTCCAATAACTTTTTCTATTTTCTCTCTTTGAAAATTAAAATAAAAGTCCCAAAAATTTTTATTTATAGATTTAACTGAACTTGGTGTATTTTTTATCAAACTGCTTCCTTGAGATTTGTTATAAATCATAAATGGATTTTTTGTTTGAGTATCTATAAATTTATATGATTTTACCAACTCATTCTTGTGAGAACTCCATACCTTAACTCTTTCGTTATCTGCAATGAGTTCTTCCATTTTCATACTATTTCTCAAGAATAAAGCAAGTAACTCATTTGGTGAATAAAAGATCCAACTTGTTTTTTGGTTGAATAAAATATCTTTTTGGTCTTTATTTAGTTTAATTTCTTCTTCTATAGTAGGTGAAATCAAAAATTTTATTCTTTGAATTAAAGATGTAGTTTTTCCTGTACCAGGTCCTCCATTTATTATTAGATTTCCTTTGAATACTTCTGAACGTCTGATTGCATCTTGAATTGGGTCAAGGATTGGTTGAAATCTTAATTCAGCATATCTTCTAATAAAACTTTGAGCTTTGTTTATGTATTCTTTTTGTTCTATTTCTTTCTTTTCTATGCTTTTTAATAATTCATTTTTAGCATCGTTACCAACAGCTTGTTCAAATTTTTCTCGTTCTTGATCTATTTCAAGTTGTAATTCAAGAATCTTCGCAATGTCCTGAAAAGAGTGTGTTTTACTATCACCTGCAATTTTAATGAGAATATCAGTTGCATATTCACCATCATTATCACTTGGGATATAACTTGCCCTATTGTAGATTACAATTTCAATTTCGCCCTTTGGTGCTTTATACTTATGTGTTCCCTCGTGATTTTGAATTAAAATAGCACCAAGTACAGAATCTCTAGGAATGGGGAACCCATTACCTTTATAAGGCTCATTTTTATTATAGCCGTATTCAGGTAACACATTTCCAAGAAAATCTCTTTGTTCTATTCTTTCTGCTGAGTTAAGAATGAGCCAAAACTGTTGCTCTTTCTTATCATATAATGTAAATGTACGACCAAATGCTTGGTTCGAAATTTCGCTACTAATTTCTAAATCTCGATGACGTTTAATATTTTTCGCTATGTCTTCAATTTGTTCCTTATGGGTAATTTGATTTTCCATTTTCATTTTTAATTTGATTTTTGCATGTTGATAAACACAACCTTCAAGATTTTTCGCTAATTCACAAAGATACACTTTTTAGTTAAATAAAAGTTTTATGCTTAATCAATATACTTTATAAATTGAATATTTAAAAGTAAAGAAATAACTATTGTATTTCAACCTCTTAAATTAGTTGATAAAAAACTAATTCTCAAATATTTGGAGTAACCGAAAAATTACTTTTATATTTGTGCCGTTCTCCATTATTCGGATAACAAATTTCCCGAAAATTGAGTCCCTTTTTCAGGGACATGAAGCTGGCGATTGAAGCAAGGGTATTTTCTGCCCTTGCTTTTTCCTCCCTTAAGATTTGCTAATAAACTGAAGATAGGCGGTGGAATCCGAACCCGCGCTGTCGCTGCTAAAGTTTACCTCGGCAATAATCAACCATTCGCATCAAAAAATCTTATGCAAGAAGAAAATGTTGAAGGAAACGGCATGCAAGCCGTCTCCGTTGAAGATTTGTTCTTAGGCATCCAGGAATCCTATGCCGAAGCCCAACAACGGGCACTCGAAGAAAACAAATCATTTGCCAAAACAGAATTTTTCCGTATGGACAAATTCGGAGTGTACCGCCTGCGCATTATGCCTGTGGCACCCAACCCTGACGGGACCGCTGACCGTAAAAGTTACGAGTTCCCCGTTCATCAAATGCTGCTTGAAATC
>JAVBPT010000063.1:0-18445 GCA_031549455.1 Eubacteriales bacterium | reverse complement strand
CATTTATAATGATATTTCCAGTTCCTGCTGTTACGGTTTCATTAAATGTGAGCACCACACTTGATGTGGACAGATCGACGTTATTTCCCTTAGGCATCACATCAGTTATAAGTGGAATGGTGTTATCAAATAAATAACTTCCAACTCTAGCATAGCTTACATTTCCGGCATTATCCACTGCCTTTACCCACAAATAGTATGTCCCTGTTGCAGCGGATCCAAATTTTATGCTTTGCATTGCTGAGGTAAACGTGTGCAATATTCCTGTTTGCATGCTTTCAAAACTTTGGGCTGTCGGAATAGAGGAATCCGTTGTATATTTCCAACGACAATCTGCTATTTTTATTCCATAGTCACTACTCGTTATACTCGTATCTACAGATACACTCTTACTCGGAGTTGTTACCGTCTCTGGACTAAATGTTACTACTGGTAAATTTACGTTTAACGCATGATCAAATATGTAACTTCCGCCCTTAAAGTAGCCAACATTTCCCGCACTGTCTACTGCCTTCACCCATAAATAATACGTTCCGGTAAATGTATCGTTTGATATATTCTGAGTCGATGAGGTAAACGCTGTTCCACTGCCAAAGTTTGAAGTATTTGGAGTGGAAGCATCCATAGTCCACTTATATTGGCTCGCTGCTACGTTTATAGATGCTGAACCCATTAACTTTACAACCACCGTTATATTTTTACTTGGTGTAAGCATTGCAGATGGAGTAAACTCTGCCACTGGTGAGGTCGTACTAAATACACCCACGTTATTATTTGCTTCTATATTGTTTGTTGCAATATCCTTCACTGCACCGGCTTCCATCCTTATGGTATATGTCTTATTGTATTCTAAACTTAGTGCGTTATTATTTGCATCTTTAAATGCACTAACTGGAATAGCTAGCCTACAGCTATCTCCCGTCCCGCTTATATAACCAGATGTGGGAATCACTTTATAATCTTTTGTACCATTATTTACGATTATATGCCCCGTTCCTGCTGTCACGGTTTCATTAAATGTCAACACCACACTCTCTGTGGACATGAGTGCATAATGAGTATTGGGGTATGTTCTTATAACAATTGGTGCTATATTGTCAAATTCATAGCCATTACTCTTCGAATAGCTTATATTACCCAAATTATCCACTATTTTTATCCATAAATAATACGTTCCGGTAAATGTGCTGTTTGATATATTCTGAGTTGCTGAGGTAAACGCCGTTCCACCGCCAAAGTTTATTGCGGTTGGAATTGAGTCATCTGTGGTCCACTTATATTGGCTCGCTGCCACATTTACACCAGATGTTGTGTTTTTTATTGATACATTTACAGATATACTTTTGCTCGGAGTGGTTATAGTGCTTGGTGTAAACACCACTGGATTGGTAGCAAGTTTATAGGTCATATTCGATGAGGCTGGGCCTATTTCGACAATATTGAACCCAGACGAATTTCGATCCCACCACTTTGAGTTAGGAGTTGTATTGTCCGTAAAGCTCGTAACATTTCCTAAATAATATGCATCAGTTGAATCACCGCGGTTTTTATTATATTCCAAATCAAAACGACCGTCTGCTTGCTCTAATGAAACAGAATAGTGTTTTGATGGCGTCATCTCTGAATCATTATGACTCCCATTTTTATCAGCATGCCATATATACATACCAGAAGTGCCAAATCCACTCCATCTGCCAGTGGCTTGAATATTTTCCACTAAAAAAAACTCAGTATTTGTATCTCGTTTAAATATTTGAGCGCCTACCTGATTGGCCAAAATATTTATTGTAGAGGGAATTGACTCATTATTAAGAAATCGAACATTTCCCCAACCCGCCAAAATATTTCTAAAATATGGATTAGGCGGTTCAGGATTGGCACCAGCGCCGCCAGACATCAGGTCATATCTCCCCGCCCCTTTTGAGTCATGGTCATAATCATATGTATCTGGCCAATTACAAACGAGATGTCCATTTTCATGGCAAAACACACCTATACTACTTAATAGCGAAGGATATTTAAGATCGGACATCATATAATTTTCATACGTTACCCCATTAATTGTAACACCACGTAAAGAACCTTTATGTGGCCATATCCCTTCCGCCCATGCACACTGGCTAGCACCAGCATATAATATATTTAGTGCTCTGATGCTCCCGTTTTTATCTTTTGAGATTTGGCTCATATTGATATCCTGTACGTTAAGTGATGTAAGTGCCTCCAATATAAGTTCTCTTGCTCGATTTGATGCTAGTGGATCCGTATAATAACTTTTATTATGTTTTGCAGTATAATAATGATCTACTACTACATTTGTATAGTCCAGTGCACCATCTGAAATATCCAAAAAATATTTA
Organism: Eubacteriales bacterium; assembly: GCA_031549455.1. Taxonomy (GTDB): domain Bacteria; phylum Bacillota; class Clostridia; order Lachnospirales; family JAKSVV01; genus JAVBPT01. Next base: position 16,085 of record JAVBPT010000063.1, on the reverse strand, counting down.
CGAACCGAACCATAGTCTCCATATGTAAGACTGTTACAAAAATCATTAATTTCCGATGGCGTAAACTTTGATTTTTCATCTGGAAAATCTATTAATACGGTTAATCCTTTTATGGAACCGGAATAAGTTTCATTATAATAAGGATTCTGTCCTACATCTAAGGCATTATTGGTAAGTGCGGAATTGAAGGAAGCAGATAAATCTTTGACATCCAAGACAAAGTCTTCTACCTTTAGTGTTTCTTTAACCTGATTCACTTTCTCGTTTATTACGCTAATATTTTCTGTTAAATTCTTTTTTAAAGTTTTTTCGAACCGTTGCTCTTCACTGGTTTTCAACCCAGTATATATTACTTTTGATGAGACAAAACGACCCTTGTCATCAACCAGTGCATAACAGATTGAAGCCGTATCTGGATCTCTTACCAATGTAAATCCATCTAGAGTTTCAACATGTGTGTAATAATCATCCCCCCATATTTTGACTTGTATTTTATTCGAATATTTATTTCCTTTGCTATCTGTATAGTAATTATTTAGCTCAAATATCTCTCCATCAACGGGCGCTGTTAATAATGAAATCGGCGTAGAAAAAAATATAAGAATAACCAATACCAAACAGGTAACTACTTTTTTTACAAAATGCATGAAATCTCTCCTCTCATAAACAAAAAATAATATTTTATTGTATAATAACACAATCAAAATGAATGTAAATGCTTTCCATTCATTTTCTCATTCCAACATAATTATATCCCCGTGTTCCTCCATACAATTTTGTTATTTCATATGAGTTTTTCTTTTTGGAAAGATTAGATTATTTTCTTCCATCACTCTTCTTACCTTGCTATAACTGCACTTTTCTTCATGCTTTACTTCCAATGTCAACGCTATCCGTTACACTACATAGTTCTCATTTTCAGCTCATTCTTCTCCTATTTCCATCAGCGCAAACTTCTCTTTGCGTTCTCGTATATACAGAAATATCTCTTTTCTCATTAATTCTTCTGACGACTTGCAAAAAAGCAAGCGTATCATCAATATTTTATTGATTCTAGTCCCAGTTGATCTGCCTTTTTTTGTTCCTATACCATCTGACAATTTCACTGCCTCTTTCTTAAAAACCTTGTCGTAAACTTTCTTTTTTCCTCCATATTTCTTGATGTTATTTTACAACTATGCCTTTATCTATCAACTAATATTATATCACTTCATAAAATAGTCTTTATTGAGCTTAGATAGTAGCGGGTTCAAAAGGTAAAAATCCAGTTTGCATTATGTCACCTTTTTTATTTCACGCTTTCCTCAACAATTCTAACTTCCTCTTCCGTTAAGTTGTATAATTTATAAACCATCTGGTCTATTTGAACTTCAAGGGCAGAGGTGTCGGCAGACAAATCGTTTTGCTTTTCGCTTATTATTTGATCCACAATACGAACTAAGGCCATTTTGGATTCATTACTAATATCAGCCATAGGTAAAGCGTTTATCATATCTTTCGTAAAATTAATACCACCATTATAACTTGAAGATGAATATTTTTGTTTTATAAAATAAATCATCAATTTACAATTTACAATCGAACTAACTAGTTTCAAATCATCAACATGATCAGAAGATATGATCATTGTTGATTTTCCTGGTACTATAATGCCTTCAATATCGAGACTGCCGTCTAATAAAGTAAGTCCTTTAATTACTATTTTCTTCTTTCCGGCCTTTTTACCATATGAATTAGGGAATAGATCTAAAAATAATTTTTTATCCACCACGGGGAAATCATATTTATCTTTTAAATATTTTATTGGTTGGTTTCCCCACCGAGAAACAAATCTACCAATTGTTCCGGTGTTAATAACTTTATAATGCTTTTCCTTATCAAAATCATTTATATCTTCCAAAGAATATAAAATATCCTTTAATTTGTAACAATCGGAAGTAGCACATGCATTTTCACAAACATACTTTGAACCCAAAGTGGCATTGCTTTTGATCAACCTATCAATAAAATCTATTGACCTCGAGAACACAATATCTAATGGATATGGATCAGCCAGAACACTTTTATCTACAATTCGTTTGAGTATTATCGGACTTTTTTTATCTTCCATCTCATATACGGCTATTTTTGTATCAGGTTTTTTTGAAATTAGGGTGATAATAGAATCCACAAGAGCCGATTCAAAAACGGATCTTCCGGCAGCAAGAATTGATCTTATGTTTTCAATTAAATTTCTTCTCAACTCATCCCCAAAAGGCTTAGATATCCATTTGTCTGGAGTAATAAAACACAGATTTCCTTTTTCAGAAACCAAGTTAAACGATTTTTCAAAAAAGGCGATATAGATGTCCCAGTTTCCTTTCGTGTACTTATAGTTCTTTGTAATCGTATTGCGCAATTCCTCCATGCCGTTATTTACCATGTTTTCAGAATCAATATACGGCGGATTGCCAATTACAACATCAAAGCCACCATTCTTTGAAAAGACGCGCGCGAACTCAAGTTGCCATAAAAAATATGGTGGCGAAGGATCCCCTTTTGTCTGATTATATTTTTGAGCAGTCTCAGGGCAGCCTTCAATGTTAAACATAACAACTCGATCAATGATGGCGCGTATTTTCCGCTTTAAAGTTTCCTTTTCATCGTGGTTTTTTTCATAAAACAGTTTATCCTGCGCCTCAAATAGTTGCACCAATAAAGATTTATACTGGTTTTGACCCAGCATCGTTTGATATTGCAAATTGCCGAGCAATTCACTTTCATTAATAAGTTTAATGCCATCCAGTTCATCAACCAAACTGTTTCCGCAACGAATATTACAGTCAAGGTTGGGAAGTGGCTTGGGATTGCGACTTTCCGCATAAAGACCATCATCATCGTTATCCTCATTTATTTCTTGCTCAACAATTAGAGAGAGCCATAAACGTAGTTTTGTAATATCAACCGCAGAAGGCTCAATATCAACCGCAAATATTGAGTTTTTAATTGTATGTAGCTTTAATGATAATGGATGACGCTCTGCTTTATACATTTCGTTTTTTACAAATTTGTTCTCCATAAGCATTGCGGTATAATCAGTAATATTACGTCTGGCACGTACGATCTCTGAAATCATACCAAGAGGAAAAGCACCAGAACCCACAGCCGGATCGGCGACTTTTATATTTGCTAAAGCATCATCTAAATCCTTCAACCGGTTGATGTTGTTTTCGCGATCAAGGATTTCTTTGGAAATATAAAGTTCATTGATACCCTGTTTTGCTTCTCTTGCAGTGTCCTCGTCCTTCATAAATTCTCCGTAAACAATAAAGTCTTTTATCGCATCATATGAAATCTTGGTTTCATCTACCAGGTAATTTACAAGACTTTCCTGACACATATAATGAACAATTTCACGAGGAGTATAGAAGGCGCCTGTAGACTTCCTATCTTTAGCATCCAGCAGATTCTCAAATATTTTACCGAGCATTTCAGGGTCAACCGCAACTTCCTTCTCCAACGGCTCATCTTCATTCATAGTGAAATTGTAACGGTCAAAAATATCTAAAATACCGTTTGCATCATGCGAACCTTTTTCTTCAATATTTGAAAACATTTCGTTCGGAATGTCAAATTTATTTTTACTCCAGTCGTAGTTGTCAAGCGGCTCAAATAAGCCACCATTTAAGAACGGAACACGACATTTTAATCCGTGATAATAGCCATTTGCGCCACGCTTTGTGTTTAATGCATCATAAAACAATGGTTCAAGATATTCGTCAAAAAAATTGGCATTTTTTCTTTTGGCTACATTGAATAGATCCCGAATGAATTGACGTGGTCCAGTCCCCCAAGGCTGTCCTTTTATTGATGTTGCTAACATTTCTTGCTCTTCTTTTGATAAATCATCAATGGCCGAGGGAACTATTTGGTATTGTTCCTCATTAATTTGCTTGAAAACCTTTGGTATGCATTCTTTTGAAGCTTTACCAAGCTTATAAAAAGCATCATTATACTGTTTTTTTGTTATTGGTTCTCTTGGAAATGCATTAACACCAAGCCATCCTTTTTTCTGAATAAAATATAAGAAGGCAAGCTGACCCATCAACTTCTTTGCAAACTGCTCGCTTGTGAAGTGAAGACGGTACGCCTCAGCGAGAAAATCATCATTTTTCTCAAGATGCTCTTTTAGCTGGAAGTACTTTTCCTTATACTTTTCAAAAAACTCTTTTGTAACTTTTTCAACACTGAATGCATCTTCAATCTCCTCGATGGTTGGATTGGTCGCCTCGTTCATAAAAATCGGATATAACCGTTCCATGGCGGTGTGGCAGGGTTCACCCTCGCCAACAAGATATGAATATCTCTTTGCCGGCGTTATTTTTTCGGTAATTTTGCCCTTAGCAAATTCATAATCCAATTTAACAAATGACATACGCCATTTGGACTCATTTTCAGCATAAAAAGCAACGATAGCTCCGTCGATCTTTGCAGAATTCATCAGCTTTTTTACAAAATTTCTTTGAATACTTCTAGCGCGATCCAAATTTTTATGATCCTTAAGCATAACCGCAAAAATTGCAATTTTATTTTTATCATTCCCGGTAAAGTTTGCGATATGATAGTAACCATTTATATAATAGCTGAACTCTGTCCAGTTCCAATAATCGTTTAATAATTTTCCCGGATTAACCAGCTCCAAATTATTAAAAAATTCCTTACTAAACTTTACAAAATTATCAAGAGTAAACGGTTTTTCAAACGTTTCTTTAAAAAATGTCTGCTTAGTATTCATTTATCATATCACTCTTTCTAGGTACATTGATAAAATAACTTGTCTGCTATAGTTAATGTTTGATTTTGTGTCCTTGCGATTAGCAAAGTAGCTATCTGGCAGACGATTACATATCTCGTTATACGCCGATACCTCATCAGGGCTGTTTTTGATGCTTGACAAAATACCTTTTGTAACTCCACTCGAGATCTCGCCATTCTCCCAAAACGCAATCATTATGTTTATATTTTCTTCCTCTTCATCGGTAAACTTCTTGCTTTGTAGCAAAGCTTTAAGTGTTTTTAAAAGCTTTGCATCATTCCCAGTTACCGCTTGCTTATCAAATGTAATTATCTTTTCTTCTGTTAACACAAAATCAAAAGCCTTTTTGCTTTCCGCAAGATGGTCAAAATAGTTCTCACAAATACGACAAACCTTTTCTTTGACGTCCGTTTTTATATATTCGATTGCCTGCATAAATGTCAATTCAACAGTTTTATCTGTGGCGATAAAAAATTTCTTTAACGCACCCTTCCGAATGAATGTAACTGTGCTATTTCCCGCAATATTATCATATTTTTTGCCAGACTTTGCTTTAAGAGGCAGTCGTTTGATTCTTTCAAATAAAGACTCATTTTCATCTCTGATTCTTCGGATTTCACTCAGATAGAAAAGCTCCGGATTTATACTTTCTTCATTCTCATCCAAATTACGGGTTAACTCTTCATAAAGCTTATGCGAACTGACCTGTTCATCATCAGACAAATACTTGAAATCCTCTCCCAATGTATCATGAAATAATTGAAGTTTTGACACGATCCTTTCCTTCAAAGATAAGTGAGCATCCGCTTGTGAAGTCGGGAAAAAGTTGAAAATATAAATGTTTTCATATTTGCTCCCAACGCGATTAATACGACCGCCGCGTTGCATAATTCGTGTCGGATTCCACGGCAAATCATAATTCACAAGCACATTCGACAAATGCAAGTTGATCCCCTCGGCAAGAATATCTGTAGTAATCAAGACATCATATCTATCTTTGCCTTCTCCTTCAAACTTTGGATTAAAACTATACTCAATTTCAAGCTTTTGGTGCTGGCTGCTTTCACCGCTGAAAACAATCAGTCTATCTCCATAAATCCCTTTTAAATTTTCACCTAAATATTTTGCGGTTTCTTTTGACTCTGTAAAGACAATTATTTTTGAATTTTTGAACTTGCTATTTGTAGTTAATTCTTTTTTAAACTGTTCGAGTTTGGGGTCGGTATAGATTGTTATCCAATCTACTTGCAGTCGTTTTAATATTGCAAGGTCACGTTCCAAAGATGGTAGGAACAAGGGCGTAAATTCATCTGACGTGAAATATTGAATTTTTTCGTCTTCCACCAGTTTCATCAACCCGACATCATCGCCATTATCAAGCATTTCATAAACGTTTACTTTCTTGCTGATATATACCTCACCCGACTTAACCATTCCAATAAACTGTTCATAAGACGAAATGAACCTTGAAAGCGTCATTTTAAAAGCATAAAAGCTGCTTTCTAATCTTTTAACCAGAATGGATTTCATGAATCCGCTCATGTTCGTTTGTGCAGTTAACATCGATGCAAACTTTTTATTGTCTTTTAAGAAAAGTAAGGGTGTATACCGGGCATAATCAAGACTTTTTATAGCTTGCATCGTTTCTTTAAAAACTTTATCTGTATTCTGATCAAAAGTATATACAATCTGTTCTGGAGCTCCCAATTTCGGAAATTTAAGCCCTTGTTTTGCCAGATCGTCTTTATAATATTCCATGATCTCTTTGCGGGTTCGGCGAACCATAATATGACGAATAAGCTGATCCCTGATTTTTTCAGAATTAGCCTTTAAAGCAGTGCGATAACCCTCCGTTCCGCGTTTTTGTTTGCCCAATTCAGTATTCATACTCGCAAAAAAGCCTTCAAGATTCTTTACATTCGGAATAATCGTACTATTATGCTTTTGTTGAAAAAGATAGATCTGATTTTCAATATCACTTGAATAATTGTTAATCGGCGTCGCTGAGATCAAAACAACTTTTTTATCTTTACAGATTTGGTGCAAATTTGTATATCCCTCGGTGTCACTATTTCTAAAACGGTGAGCTTCATCAATAAAAACATATTCATATCGTTCAAGCTTTTTAGGATTGGCAGTTAAATGATCAAGCTTACCAAGTGAAATAACATCCGCGACAACATCAAATTCTTTCATCACTCCGTCCCAATAATCGACTAAAACCGGAGGGCAGATAACCAACTTATTATGCCCTTTTTTTAATGTTTTTGCGAGCAAGGCACATATGTAGGTTTTCCCGAGACCAACAACGTCGGAAATGAATACACCTCCAAAACTTTCTAATATTTTTTTTGCCTGCGTTACCGCGTCAAGCTGATATTGCAATCTCATATATCCATCAGGCAATAATTCATCTAAAGCAGTATTTTTATCTGAATTTATCTCTTCTTTAAAATATTCATAAAGGGTTTTTATATAAATTTCATATGGGGTTATATTGCTCTTCAACCATGTTTTTTCTTCAATGGTATCAATATATGTTTCTGTAACATCCACACTTTTTGCCCATAACTCTTCAAACCGTTCAAGAGCAAACTCGACATCACGACTATCCTTTAATTCAACATTAAATTCAAGGTTATTTATAAGACCCGATTGTGAGAAGTTGCTCGATCCTGTGATTACACTGCCATATGAATCCGAAAGTTCCTGATTTTTACGCATAATATAAACTTTTGCATGAAGAGGTGCCTCTACATACATACGCATTTCGATTTTATGCGTCTTGAGCCAATCGACAAAAGCAATAACACCTTTTTCAATATCACTCGAATCTTCAGATATGGAAAATTCCCTTTCAACAGTATTGCTAAAAGAATCTTTTGCTTCTTTATTGGATAACGTTTCAAACGATAATTGATTATCGGCTTCATTGATAATTTCGATAGTTTTATGATCCACATTTAAACCAACCAGAATACGAATCTTTTCAATATCTTTCATTGCGGAATATAACTTAAAAAAACCGCTTGTCCTGAAATAACCAACAAGAATGTCAAAGTATTGTGTATTGCTTTGTAGTATTTTATTAAACCTATCATATAGGTTGCGCTCTGGCTCATTTGTAAAAAAAGTTAAATCATTATGCATTTTTCAAATCCCCCAATATCTCTAAATACTGTCCCATCCGCGTCACAGTAATAAGCCTCAGATACTCAATAATATTTTTTTCGGCCGATTGACCGTTATCGTCTCCAAATGGTCTAAACTATATATAAAATAGTGTCTTATTATTATAGAATACCACAATTAAAGGTAATGTCAATAATTCCCATTGGATATTGTATCCTACATGGTTGAACAAAGTCATGTTCTTTTAGCCTTTATTAACCCATTTTCCCTTCAAAAAATTGCTTTAGCTTGGCAACGCCCTCTTCTGCGTTCTCAACACCCCTCATCAGTTTCTCCATGGGACAACAATCGGTGTCGCTTGCATTTCTAATTTCCTCAACCAGCGTTTTATACCCCACTTTTATATTTTCCACTTCTAGTCGTTTTAAGGCATCCTTACTAATCATCTTTGCATAGACCCCTCGTACCTTCGAACAAAGCAGAATCATCGCTGCCGCCTTTCCAATTACCTTATCTCCTACGATGCTCCCCTCCAGATCTTCTAAATGGTCTATATGGATCCTAAGCAAAGGTAAAATTCCTTTTCCCATCGCCGTCTGTTTGACTTCTCCGTCCTTCAGCACGATGCAAGAATATGCCTCATTTTCTAGCTTTTCTTTTACTTCTTCTAACATTTTCTCCTCTTTCTATTTTGCAAGTTTATAAATCTCCACAATATCCTTCCAGTCAAGTTTTTTCAGGCCACCAATTCTTGGCTCCATCATATGAGGAATACTGGTGGCTTTTTTGGCCATCAATTCAAAGTTTGTCTCATCAATCCCTATTTCCCTTAATGTACCCGGAAGTCCCATTTTTTGATAAAACGCTCTGAGACGTTTGATGGCTTCTGTGATCATCTTCTCCTCTTCTCTGCAACTACCCTCTACACCCATTACTTGCCTCGCAAATTGGTGGAAGAGCGGCATGTTCTCCTTATAAACATATTGCATCCAAGCAGGTGTTAAGATTGCAAGACCTGCCCCGTGCGGAATATCATAGATTGCCGAAAGCTCATGCTCCATTCCATGACAAGCCCAGTCCTCTTCTCTCCCCATGCCAAGAAGACCGTTATGGGCAATGGTACCTGAAAAACCAATTTCGGCCCAGGCATCATAGTCTTCTTGATTCTCTATTACGATTAATGCATTTCTCATAATCGTCTTTAATGTGGATTCACAAAGTCCATCCGTCAGGTCTGTATGTAAGGTATTCGTAAAATAGCGTTCAAAGATATGACTCATCATATCTGCCACTCCATTTGCAATCTGATTCTTCGGTAGGCTAAAGAAAAATGCCGGATTGACAATACTCAAAACAGGACGGAGATGTGGATCTCCATAACCCAGTTTTAGGTCTTTCTCCTCATTGGTAATCACTGTGTTTTTACTGGATTCACTTCCCGCCGCCGGAATGGTTAAGATGGTTGCAACCGGAAGCGCTCTCTCAATCTCTTTTTTCTGTTCATAAATTTCCCAAAGCGGCCCCTCCTCATAAACACCTATGGCAATCGCTTTTGCCGAGTCAATGACACTCCCACCTCCAACAGCTAGAATGAGTTCTACATTTTCTTTTTTACAAAGCTTCACTCCTTCAAGAACCAAAGAAAGCCTTGGATTGGGTATCACTCCTGAAAGTTCTATGTATTCAATCCCACTTGCTTTTAGGGATTCTGTAACCGAGTCATATATTCCATTTCCCTTGATGCTCCCTGCTCCATAATGAAGTAGAACCTTTTTGGCATATGGTTTTAATAAACGCCCGATCTGCTTTTCCTCACCCTTTCCAAATAGGATCCGGGTCGGAACGTGAAAATCAAAATTGTTCATAATCTCCTCCTCAATATTAAAAACAGAGTGATGTCACTCTATTTCTATTTATATTCTCTTTCTATAAAATCATTATACCAAAGAATAAATACAATGATCGACCAAAGCTCTTTGGTTCGGTCCGCTTTCCCACTCATATTTTCTTCGTACAACTCGAGCGCATAGTTCTTGTCAATGTATCCTTCTACCTTGGCTTCTTGAATCAGCTTTCCCGCCCATTCCTTCATATCGCCTCTTAACCAATCTGAAAGCGGAACTGGGAAACCAAGTTTGGGTCTATCCAGAACGAAGTCTGGTATAATCCCTCTTGCGGCTTTTCTCAGAATTCGCTTCGTGGTTTTTTCTTTGATATTCCATTCCGGATTGATCCGGCTTGCCACCTTAAAAACCTCTTTGTCTAAGAAAGGGACCCTAAGCTCCAAGCTATTTGCCATGGACATTCTATCCGCTTTAAGAAGAATGTTTCCAGTCATCCACATATTGATATCCAGGTACTGCATCTTCGTTACATCCGGATATCCTTTTACTGCCTCATAATATGGTCGTACAATCTCCTCAATCTTTACATTTTCATCATAATTCTTTACAAGTCTTCTAACCTGGTCATTGGTTTCAAATGCCTTGGTGTTTGAAACATATCTTTCTTCCACATCCGTTAACCCATTTAGGATCATGTTCTTTCCTTTAAACTTTGGGCATCCTGCCACTTTCCTTTTTAGCCATCTTCTCAAAAAACGTGGAATGAGCTTAAACGCTCTTAAGTCATGAACCTGTCTATACATTTTATACCCCGTAAAGAGCTCATCCGACCCCTCTCCGGAAATAATCACGGTTACATGTTCACTTGCACACTGAGTCACAAAATATAAGGCCACGGCGGATGGATCCGCCAATGGATCATCCATGTGCCACATCACCTTCAAAAGAGCGTCTCTAAATGTATTGGCATCCACCGTGATGGCAGTGTTGGAAAGTCCAAGCGCATCCGAGCTCTGTTTGGCAATGGGGGTCTCATTTTTTTCACCGACGTCAAATCCGATTGTAAAGGTTTGAATGTCACGGTAGTATCTCTTTGCAATGGCCGTTGTGATGGTGGAATCAATTCCGCTAGATAAAAGCGCTCCCACCGGCACATCACTCCGTATGTGGTATTTCATTGAGTCATCCAAAACGTTTCGGATGGCCTCGATGGCCTCATCCTCCGTTTTATAATAATCCTTACTAAAGGTTGCATTCCAATATTTTTCAATCTTAATCTCTTTATTCAAATGCTTGATAAAGTAATGACCTGCCGGAATCTTGGAAATGCCTTTATTTAACGTCAAAGGCTCTGGAATATATCGATACGCAAAGTAGTATTGCAGCGCTTTTCGGTCAATTTCTTTATTGGCTGTCATCGCAAGAATCGATTTCTTTTCGGACGCAAAATAGGTGACCTCCCCTTCTGTTGAAACAAAAAGGGGTTTGATGCCAAACATATCCCTTGCACCAAAAAGACTTTTTTCTTTTGTGTCCCAGATTATAAAGGCAAACATCCCGCGTAACTTTTGCAAGCATTCCACGCCAAAACAAGCGTATGCAGCCAAAAGGACCTCCGAATCAGAGCTTGTACCAAATGTATATCCCTTTTGCTCCAACTCCGATTTGATCTCAATATAATTATAAATTTCTCCATTAAAAACCATCACATATCGTCCATCTTGATATTGAATCGGCTGACTGCCCCCCTCAAGATCAATGATACTCAATCTTCTAAAACCAAACAATACATTTGCATCATCATAGTAGCCATCACTCGTTGGTCCTCTATGTTTAATCATGTCTGTGGCATTCTTTAGTTTATCTTTTAGCACTCCCTCTTTGATGTCTTGATCTGAAATAAGTCCTATAAAACCGCACATGTTTTCCCCTCTTTTATCGATCTTGGTCCATTCCTGAGTCTCCCGACTCATCTAACATCGAGTAGATGCTATGTTCCTTTTTCTCATCTGTAAAGCTTTGGCGATCTCCCACCTCTTGTCCTGTATTATCCGCTGGCAATTTAATCTTTCCACGTCTTAACAGTTGCCTTCTTCTTTCCTCTTCAACGGTGTCTGCAATCTCCTTATCCGCTTTATCATCCGCGTCTTTTTTATCATCACCACTATTACCATTATTATCCTTGTTTTCCTTCTTTTTTTCCTCAATCATTTTCAAAACTTCAAGCGGAATCCCCGTCTCTTTTGATTTTCTTTCAAGGTCCGTTAGCGGTCTTGCTTCTTTCGGTTGTTCCTGCTTTTTGGCTTGATTTCTTTTGTCAATGATCTCCCGAATTTTCTTCAACTGTTCCTCCCTCGCCTTGTTCGCGTCTGGTTCTTTCGGTCTTAGAACCTCTTCTTCAGGAACACGGGCCGTTTCCTCCACTTTCTCCTCTTTAGCCACTTCGGCCTTGGGTGATTCGAGGACTTGCATGATCACCCATCCTTCAAATGGGCAATCATCTGGCACCTCTGTAGATACCGCCTCATATCTTTTTTTGGGTTGCTCTTCAGCCATACTTCTCTCCTACTTCTTATCCTCATTATAAAGTTTTTTTTAAGGATAGTCAATAACCAATTTTGGTCCTTTTGCAAAAGAAAAAAACCTTACGGTTTTAAAATTCCAAACTTTTTGTATATTTAGAGGCTTCCTTTTCCATTTCGAAATCCAAAATATTTTGATATCGGTTCGCATCCATTGAGGTATCTATAACCATCCACTTCCCGTCTACGTAAACCTCATTCCAGGAGTGATACCTTCCTGGCATATATTCTGTGTACCCCTTTACAAGCTTTGTAGCAATCCCATTTGATCTAAGCATTGCAGCAAATAGTACCGAGAAGTCATAACAGATTCCATTCTTTTCTGCAAACACCTTTTCAATATCCGGAATATAGCTGTCATCCACCGAGCTTACCTTTTTTGAGTTATAATTGTATTCTCGAATCATATAGTTATAAAGAATTTCGACCTTTTCCTCATCTGTCTTCGCATCTTTCACAAGTCCCTTTGCATAGAGGATGGGTTCCGAATTCACTTTAAATGCAATTTCTTGTGTAGATTGTGTAAACACTTTGTTTTCATCTGCCACATCCAGACTAACGGTTGTGTTGACTATTCTTTTGTAGTTCTTTCCTTCTAGATGTTTGTACACTTCAACTTTATACAAGCCATTTCCAGCAGTGAGCGCAAAGTTCTCAAACTCGTTATATTTAAGTACATCATAGGTTACTGAAAAGTTTCCTTTTTCGATGACAAGCTTTACTTTTTTATCTGCATTCTCATTTGTTTTCACCTTTAAAACGCCATTTTTCAGATCACTTCTATCGAAGCTTACATCTGCAGATACAATATTGATGGTAAGTAGTAAGAAGATTAAACTAGTTAAACCTATTCTAAAAAAATCCTTTTGCATATAAAACAACTCCTTTCGGTAACCGGACTACCATCATAACTTTCGTTACCTTAGGCTCCAGAGCTTTGCGTCCTTATCTTTCGATAAGTTTGCCGTTATCGTTTGAGTCTTCCATTTTTGTGTTTCTTATCATTATACACCATATTTTGCCAAATGTCAATACATTATTTACAAATATTTGGAAATGTTTTACCAATTTTTTATCTCTTTTTTAAGTCAAAACGGCGTTTTTTCTGCATATGCGCCTTAAGACACACCCTTTTTTGCAAAAAGAAAAGGGGTAAAACCCCAAAATCTGTACATGTCTTTCTAAATAAAGTATTATAGAATAATGGATAGTGCTGTGGTTCCCCGGGGGCTTTTAACCGTTACATTCAGTATCTCTCTGTTTGCTCCAATGGGAATGCCCGCTTCAAAGGATATACGATATCCTGGCCGCTCACTAATGGCAATGCCATTGTGGTCAAACAGCTGATATCCTAGCCGTTCTCCGCTTGCCTGAAGGATATATAAGTAAACCTTTTCTAGACCTGACGAGATCTTGATGTGTTCCTCCACCACTCGAATGCTGGTGCACTTTGCTAGATTGTTTCTAGCCATTGTTATCCCTCTTTCATGATTTTTTAAAATGCGCTAGTCACAGACTTTGTACAGATTCCCCCTCTTAATATTTTCATTTAAGAAAATCAAAAATCTATTCTCTCCATCCGGAAAGACCATTACTCACCTCTAACAGTAAGATTTCATAAGAAATAGTAAAGTAGGCGGTGAGTAAAAATAACACCTCAATCATACCATTTATTGTCAAATTTGTCAACATGCATGTAAAAAAGGCAGCTAAGCTACCTTTATGATTATTGACAGTATACACGTCGAAACTTCAGAACTTTACATTTTCTCTTCTCGTCCCATTTCTCCTTGGATAAAATTTCTAAAAGCTGTTTCCCTTTTAAGTATATGTAACTTGTGCCTCCGAAAGCAATTAAGCCCAGCACTGCCTGTCCAAACCAAAAATCCATTTCACTCATCCCGATTCTCCTTTTCCTATTTCAGATTTACACTTTATGTGTATATAATACACTAAATTTACAAAAATACAACTATTTTTTGAAATTTTATACACATTTTGTGTTTTAGTCTTTCTTTTTCACATTTTGTGTAGTATAATAACACGTAAAGAGGTGAACAGTATGGAAAAAAATAAAATGTTTATGTTAATTCATTCAATTAACAGGGATTGGAGCTTAGAATCAGAAGAAGATTTTAAAGACAAACTTGCCACGATGATTACTTTTATTAGAAATGAACTAGACCTAACGCAGGCAGAACTTGCAAAAAGGATAGGGGTGTCGCCAAGCACCATCGGAAACTATGAACAAGGGACGAGAACACCCGATTTACAGACGCTCGCAAAGATTTCCAATCTTCTCACTAAAGAAGACATCCTTACGATGAAGAATGAATTTCTACAGATGCCTGCTATAGAGGAAAAAGAAGACCATAACAATGATAAAATCCCTGTATACGGAAATGTTTCGTGCGGTGGTGGTTCTCTTATGATGGACAACGTGATTGACTATGAGGAAAAAGGCGAACTAGAAGAGGCGGATTTTATTATTCAGACCACAGGATCGAGCATGAACAAGCTGGGTATTTTTGAAGGCTCAAAAGTACTCATTAAAAAACAAAACTATGCACAAAACAATGACATCGTGTTGGCATCGATCGATAATGAAGAGGCACTTTTAAAAAGATACAAAACGATTGATGAGGGGTTTGTTCTCGTACCTGAGAGCACGGAACCCTACGAACGAAAAGTATTTATGAATGAAGAAACCGAACGAGTAAAAATACTCGGAATTGCAACAGCAGTTAGATTGAGATAGATTTAAATCTGAAAGCAAAGACTACGTTTTCTCGAATTGCCTGTATTCTTGTAACAGTCATCCAATTTAAGGCTAATTAAACAGCCCCCATACACTACATCCATTTTCCCGCAACGTTTTTAAAATTTTAGTGTTTTTTTCTGCTTGTTCGAGCCCCCATATATCCAGTTCCTTTAAATTCTTTAATTTCAATAACACACTTATATCATTTATCTGATTATAACTTATATCAAGACGTACCAAATTTTTTAATTCTACAAGCATTTTTATATCTGTTATTTGATTTCTTATCAAATCAAGATAAGTTACATTTGTTAAATTTGCCAATGAGCTTATCTCCCTTATCTGGTTTCCCGCTATTCTTATTTCCGTTAAATCCGTCAGCTTTTCCAAAGGTCTCACGTCTTGTATTTGATTATACGATAAAATGATATTTTTTAAATTTTTCAATTCAGATAAGGCGCCTATGTCCTCTATCTGGTTGGCGGGCATTGAAAGTTCTTCCAAATCTGTGAGTTCCCTTAATACGCTGATATCCTTTATTCCATTGGAAGCCAATTCAAGTATTTTTAATTTTTTTAGGTTGGATAAAAAATAAATATCATTTACAGCATTTCCATCATAACACAAGGTTGTCAGATTTGTTAACTTAGATAAAGTGTCTAAATGCTCCATATTCATTATATTTTTTTCATCCCAATCAAACTGATTGAGATTAAGACTTGTTAACTTTTCCAAATTTAAGAGTATGCCAATATCCATATGACTGATATAATTATGACTTAGATTGAGCGTTTCTAACTCTTTTAACTCGGATAGAGCATGTATATCCTGCACCCCAGCACCTGTTAGATCGAGATATGTTAAATTCTTCAGCTCTGATAAAAAGCGAATATCTCCCTCCCCTATATTGCTGCGAATATAGCTGCGTATGCTAAGAGACCTTAAGTTCACCAATTTGCCCAGCTCATTTA
>JAVBPT010000012.1:0-7885 GCA_031549455.1 Eubacteriales bacterium | reverse complement strand
CGATTAAAAAGATAAAAAACTTGTCCTCCCCGTCCGATCTCCTTATACACCGCATTTTTTATAAGCTGCATATTTTTTTCAATTACATAGGTTTGAATAGGTTTTCGCTCTCGCGGCGCCTCTTCTAATAAACTAATATCTCTTATTCCTGCCATGGACATATGAAGCGTTCTTGGAATCGGGGTTGCCGAAAGGGTTAGTGTATCGACATTGGCGCATCGTTCTTTTAGATTTTCCTTTTGCGAAACGCCAAAACGCTGTTCCTCATCGATAATCACCAACCCAAGATCCTTAAATTCCGCTTGCTTAGATAGAATCTTATGTGTTCCAATAATGATGTCCGTATATCCTTTTTTGAGGTTGATAAATATCTTTTTTTCCTCCGCCTGGGTCTTAAATCTAGAAATACTATCGACCTGTATCGGATAGTTTTTCATTCTTTCTGTAAAGGTTTTAAAGTGCTGTTCCACAAGAATAGTGGTAGGTGCCAAAAAAGCCACCTGTTTTCCATCCTGAACCGCCTTAAATGCGGCACGAAGAGCCACCTCTGTTTTTCCATACCCCACATCTCCACATAAAAGACGGTCCATAATTCTGCTAGACTCTAGATCTTCTTTTACTTCATCAATCGCGCGAAGTTGGTCATTGGTTTCAACATATGGAAACTCTTCCTCAAACATTGTCTGTAATTCATTATCGGGTGAAAAGGAAAATCCAACACTGTTTTCCCTTTTTGCATACAACTCGACCAAATTTTTGGCAAGTTCACGAACCGATTCCTTTACACCGGCCTTCGATTTACTCCAGGTATTGGTTGTGAGTTTATTGATTTTGGGCGGTTTGTCTGTACTCCCAATATATTTTTGGACCATATTGAGTTGGTCAATAGATACGTAAAGAGCCGAATGATCTGCATAACAAATCTTAAGGTAGTCTTTACTAATATTTTCAACCGTGATGTTGACAATTCCCTCATAGAGTCCAATTCCATGCTCATCATGTACAATATAGTCCCCCTCGTTCAGATCAGTAAAGCTCTCTATGATCTTTCCGACTTCCTTTTTCTTTACTCTTCGTTTTTGCTTTTTTACAAAGATCCCTTCTTCTGAGATAAGTACAAATCCAAGTTCCCTATTTTCAAAACCGCTAGAAAGAACGCCCTTTTTTAGATAAACAATTTTTTCTTCTAAGGGGGCCGTCCTTTTCTCATCCAATTCTTCTACCGAGAAGTCATTTGTTATGAGTTCTGTTTTTAGATTTAAAAGTGAAGCTTTGCTAGACGTCAGAATCACAACCTTAAACTGGTTTGCGAGGTAAGTACTCAATAGTTCTTTTAAGTGTTGTATGCTTTTTTTAATAATGTCAATGGACTTATAGTTGAAGAAAACTTCGATCTCTGGTTTGATATTGATCTCATCATCAAACATCGCGAAGCTAACCATCTTGTAGTTTTTAAATTTGCGCGTAACCTCTGGATAGGTATAGCGGATCTCCTCTTGCTCCGGAATCATTTTTTCCTTCATGATTTCTTCATTTAGATAATCCAAAAAAAGCTCTTTTTCAATGTTACATTTTTGCTCAATCTTTCTCGGTTCATCCAGAATAATGAGTGTTCCCTTGTCTAAATAGTCTAGTATACATGCTATCATTTCTTGATCATATAAAAAGTTAACAATTTTCTCTGGAAACTTTTGGGTTTCGTTGCGCTCCATCTCATCTAATAGTCCATCAATTGCACTTTGTGAAAGATTTTTTCGCTCCCTTAATCCCAGTAATTTACTTTTGGCTCTACCAACTGCTTCGTCGGTCACAATAATGTCTTTGGCTGGGTAAATAAATACTTCCTTTTTCTTCTCCGTGGAGCGTTGAGTGATCAGATCAAACTCTCTGATCGAGTCTACCTCATCCCCAAAAAATTCAATTCGATAGGGGGTTTCACTTTCAAGAGAATAGATATCTATAATACCTCCTCTTACTGCGAACTCTCCAATATTTGTGACTTCTGATACTCTAACATATCCCATTTGAATCCATCTTTTAATTAGAAAATCGATATTGTAGTTTGTTGATAGATCCAATTTAAGCATGTTTTGGGTAAAAGTTTTTTGATCAGACATTTTATCCAGCAGTGCTGTTGCACTCATCACAATTACAGAAGGTGTTTTTGAATGAAAGAGATGACTCATCACGGTGATCCGTTCTCGCATAATATCTTTGCTCTCCGCATCTGAAGAATAGAAAAAGAGATCTTTCTCAGCAAACAAAAAAACATCGTAAGTAGTGAGCGTCTTGAAGTCGTCATATCTCTTTTTAGCCTCAAGTTCATTACTTGCAATGTACAAAATTGGTTCCTTTATATCCTCCAATAATTTTCCAACAAGGTAAGATTTGGAGGAGTCTAAGAGACCAACTATTTTAATCATTCCACTATAATTTTTCACAGAACGAAGAACCGTTTTATATCGTTCTGATTCATCTAATGTATTTAAAATAACATTCATGCATCCCTCTCGTTATGATTATATTGATTCATAGCGTGGCTTATGCCATTCTGCAAGATATCCAGTATGGCATCCAAGACCTTTGGGAGAGCCACATCCATTGTCTTTTTATCGCTGGCAGTTAAAGTACTTAGGACATGATTTGCAAGATCCACATTTTCCTTCTTTTGTCCGATTCCCACTCGAATTCGATCAAAGGTTTCTGTTCCAAAATGCTGGATAATACTTTTGACACCATTGTGCCCACCGCTTGACCCCTTTGCCTTTATACGGATCATCCCTAGTTCTAAATCGGTGTCATCATAAAGGATAATAAAATCAGACGGTGTAAGATGATAAAAGTCCATGATTTGTCTAAGTGCTAATCCGCTCAGATTCATAAAGGTCATGGGCTTCATTAGAATAATTTTTTCTCCTGACAAAGCGCTTGCTCCGATTAAGGCATCAAACTTCTTTTGCGTCATCTCGATCCCTATTTTTTTAGCAAGCAGATCAATAGCCATAAATCCCACATTATGTCTTGTGTTTTCATATTCTTTACCGGGATTACCAAGTCCAACAATAATTTTCATATTTCTATCCAACAATTTAGCAAGATTATATCATAAAAATTTGAAATGAACATAGAAAATCCAAAATATTTTGGAAAGCATACATATTTTTAGTTGCTGGCATTACACTATCTAAAAAAGAGGAAAACATGAACAAAAAATTTGAGCTTGCCTGGATAAACCTGATTACCCTAATTTCAGCACTTTTCCAATTTGTCTACTATTTTATTCTTCCGGAAAGGATTGTAAGTGTAATCAATATCAATGGGATCGCTGTTAAATATAGCGATAAAAAGTTTTTACTTATTCTAATCTTTTATACCATCTTGATCACAATCTTGTACAATCTTTTTCTTCATAAATATCGAAAACACATCCTCCATGTTCGTTTTTTTAAATGGATCATGAACGGGATCATTCTTTTTTTAATACTAAATAATTGGATTCTCATTTTTTTCGAGTTTCAGACGCAAATGAACATAAAAAAACTGATCGTATATCCCCTTTCCATCCTTATGGTTATATTCGCCTTTTTTGTCTCAAACGTCACACCAAATAGTCATTTTGGCATTCGAACTCGTTTTACACTAAATGATGATCAGGTGTGGCGCATCACTCACAAAATTTTTAGCCTTCTTTTGGTTTTGGATACGGTTGTTTTTATGATTTCTAGTTTTTTAAATACCAAAATTTTTATAATTATAATATTAATTGTATCATTTGTTACATTTTTAACACCATATTTGTATTCCTATTTTGCCTTTTCAGACGAAAACGAATAAAAAAAAGGCTTTAGCCCGTAAGCTAAAGCAAGTGGCGAAAGGTTAGGACAGAAAATGGGGTAGGAAAATAACCAAAATGAGTGCGATTGGTGCTGCAATGTCGATTATGCAAAAAATCATTTTTACGACCTGATAATCGAAAATTGAGAGTTCGTCTCTATGCCTCTCTATAATGGTGCTGAGAACGAATATTACCGTTATGCACATAACCGTCCAGGCTTGCTCCCGTATTCCAAATGCAATGGTCAGAATTAAGAGTGCCAGGAGAAGTACATCCAGGACGATTTGCAGAACCTTTTTGAAGTTCACTTAAAAGCACACCTTTCTTTTTCATTTTTGGAGTTTTAAAGTCTCTGCTTACCTCTTCACGTTGGATCTCTCCTTTTTCCTTTCTTATAAATTCATCATGATTAAAATAATATATACAGTATATCCCATATTAAGGGAATTGTAAAGAAAAAGTAAGAAATTATCCTTACTTTAATACATCTTTCATCGTATATAAGCCTTTTTCCTTTCCCAGTATCCACTTAGCAGCGAGAACAGCGCCTTTCACAAATATTACAGGAGATAAGGCCGTATGTTTGATTTCTATCACCTCATCACTCCCTGCAAAAAGGATAGAATGCTCTCCCGGAATACTCCCTCCCCTTACAGAGCTAATACCAATCTCCTCTTTTTTTCTCTTCTCTTTTCGTTTGGTTCGGTCATAGGTGAGCTCCGTATTTACATATAATGCTTCTTTCATAGTGTTGGCAAACATAATTGCAGTTCCGCTAGGGGCATCAATCTTATTTTTATGGTGCTTTTCTACCACCTCTATGTCAAAATCCAGATTGTAGAGCTTATTTGAAATCTCTTTTAAAACGGTGTCAATTAGGTTAATCCCCACTGACATGTTGTAAGACCGGACAATTGCCACTGATTTTGAGGTTTCTTCCACCTGATTGAGCGTCTCCGCCTCTAGTCCTGTTGTGCATAAAATCAGCGGTGTTTTTGTTTTTTGTGCATAGGTTAAAACCTCTTGAGCCAGGCTAAAATGTGAAAAGTCAATGATTACATCACACTTTTCAACCACTTCTTGAATAGAATTGTAAATCGGATAGGGACTGGGGATTCGGGCATTTTCATCTCTTCCAACCCCAGCCAAAATCTCCATTTCTCCAACCGCTTCAATCTCTTTTTCGACGAACTTGCCCATTCTGCCAGTACAACCACATAATAATACTTTTATCATTTGAAACCTCACATCTTTATAAATTTAGACATTTCTTCTTTTAATGCCTTTTTATTGGTATCGCTCATTGGAATCAAAGGCAACCTTAAAATCTCTTCACAATACCCCATCATCGAAAGTGCTGCCTTTACCGGAATTGGATTGGTTTCTATAAAGAGTAGTTTAATAAGATTTAAAAATTTGAGTTGTAAATCTCTGCTTTCCTCTACTTTCCCTGCCTGATAAAGCGCTACAATATCATGGGTCTCCTTAGGAAAAATGTTGGATAAAACAGAAATAACACCAATGCCTCCAACAGACAAGACCGGAACGATCTGATCATCGTTTCCAGAGTAAATATCGATATCACAGATGCTAGCGATTTCTGCAATCTGACTGATGTCACCGCTTGCCTCTTTTACAGCCACGATATTTTCCACCTTATTTAACTCTGCAACCGTTTTGGGAGAGATATTCATCCCGGTTCTAGAAGGTACGTTGTATAGAATCAATGGAAGGTTTACGCTCTTTGCAATTGCCTTATAGTGTTCAATTAGACCTGCCTGTGTTGTCTTATTATAATACGGTGTTACCAGTAAGAGCCCATCTACACCAATCTTTTCTACTTCTTTGCTTAATAAAATGGAATGAGCAGTGTCGTTTCCACCTGTTCCGACAATCACCGGTATTTTTTCTTTTACAATGCTTTTGGCAAAACGAACCACCTCTAATTTTTCCTCGTCGCTCATGGTACTTGCCTCCCCCGTAGTACCGCATACAATAAGCGCATCTGTACTATTAGTAAGCTGGAACTGAATCATTTTGGAGAATGCATCATAATCCACACCGTCTTGCTTAAATGGGGTTACGATTGCCGTTCCGGATCCTTTAAATATACTCATAGAATACCTCCTTGATTTAATAATTCTTCTGCGATTTGCACCGCATTGGTTGCAGCTCCTTTTCGAACGTTATCCGCTACAACAAATAGGTTTAAGCCATTATCAACACTTTCATCTAATCTTACCCTACCCACAAACACCTCGTCTTTATCATTAGCTACAGTAGCAAGCGGGTAAATATTATTTTTTACATCATCATAGAGCACAACGCCCTTCGCATTCTTTAATACGTCTTTGCATACTTCCAGTTCGATCTTGTTTTCAAACTCAATATTAATGGACTCGGAGTGACTATTTAGCACTGGGACGCGCACTGTTGTTGCTGTAATTTTGAGATCATCCCGTCCCAAAATCTTTCGTGTTTCATTTACCATCTTCATTTCTTCTTTGGTATAACCATTGTCTAAGAAAGAATCAATATGTGGTAGGCAATTGTTTTTGATTGGGTAAGGGAATTTAATCAATGGATCCCCATTTTCCAGATCCTGAATGCCCGCCATTCCCGCCCCAGAAACAGCCTGATAAGTTGAAAAAACGATCCTTTTTATTCTATATTTTTGATCCAAGGGTCCTAATGCAACCACCGCTTGTATGGTCGAACAATTCGGGTTTGCAATGATTCCCTTGTTCTTTTTGATATCTTCTGGATTTACTTCCGGTACAACAAGTGGTACGTCCGGATCCATTCTGAATGCAGAGCTATTATCAATTACAATGATGTCTTCGTTTGCAAAAAGGGGTGCATATTCACGACTAATTTCCCCTCCTGCGGAAAATAAAGCGATCTGAATGCCTCTATCTTTAAACGACTCTTTGGTGAGCTCAATAATCTCAACCTCTTTGTTTTTAAACTTTACCAACTTTCCTTTTGAACGACTGGATGCAAAAAGAAACAGTTCATCAACCGGAAAATTTCTCTCTTCCAGTACCTTTATAAACATTCTTCCAACAAGTCCAGTGGCTCCTACGATCGCAACATTCATCTTTTTCTCCTAACTAAAAAATAGTATACTATTATTATACTATTTTTAGTTCTTTTTTTCTACTAGAATTTAAATATATTTAATCTAAATTGATTCGTCCAATCTTTCCATTCTTAAACTCATCATAAATCATCCTACAAGTCCGATCAATATCCACCACGTTGTTTTTCAGTTTATATCCTCTTGTCGTTCCTATCTCCTCTATGATTTTCAATCCTTCTTTTTCACAAATATTCTGAATTTTATAGCGTTCTTCAAAGAGGGAAAGGTATTTTTGCTTGATTTTGACCTGGTGAATTAGGTATATTGCAAGATCAATCATATCCAGCAAGTCTTCATTAATGCTTCCCACAAGAGCAATCTTCTTTGCAATCTCTTCATCATCTATTTTAGGCCATAGGATGCCTGGTGTATCCAAGAGCTCAATTTTTTCGTGAATCCGAATCCATTGTTTTCCTCTTGTAACCCCTGGTTTATTGCCCACATTGGCAATTTTCTTTTGAATCAAACCGTTTATGAAAGTGGATTTGCCAACATTGGGGATGCCAACTACCATTATTTTAATCGGCCTTTCCTTCATACCCTTTTGTTTTTCTTTTTCAAAATCATACTTCAGCATGTGAATTAGTTTCTTGTAGACAATGTTTAGGTTGGAATAATTTAAAGAATTAAGCAAAAGAACGTTTTCTTCAATCCTCTTACCTAATTCTTCAGCATCCGCAAGGTCCATTTTATTATACACAATCAACTTGTGCTTTTTTCCAATCAGTGTATCAATCTCTGGATTTCTTCCGCTAAAAGGTATTCGTGCATCAATGAGTTCAACAACCACGTCCACAAGTTTTGTGTTTTCCGAGATGAGTTCTTTTGTTTTTTTCATATGACCCGGATACCAATTAATATTCATGTTAACCCTCTAGCTCATATTTAAATTTTTGAAATAGGTTTTT
>JAVBPT010000039.1:0-14912 GCA_031549455.1 Eubacteriales bacterium | reverse complement strand
TGTTCAGGCAACCTCTTGGCAGTGTAGGCATCTGAATCCTCCGGGAATCTCTCAATGAGTTTATTGCCTTGCAGTTTGATATAGTGAATATTTTGATAATAAACCGGACTACAGTCCGGCACATGGATCAGATTCAGACTCTCCTCTCTCCTCACCTTCATATCCTCTACCTTAAGCACAATGTCTCGATATATCCAGTCCAAAAGCTCTTCACTGTCAAAATATAGTGCCCATGTATTTTCCAACTTTGTGTCCACTTCTATCTCTTTATACACCTGATTAATCCTGGTTGAGATGCGTACAGGGTCCCCCTCTGCATCCCTCACCGTACCATATAGTATAAAACCATTGTTTCCCACCTTGGTATAAGGTTGGTTTAAAACTTCCACAAAGGGGAAAGTATTCAGTTCATGAATCAGGATAAAGTTGTTTAATGTGTTTCCGGTAAATTTTGAAAAGATCAATGTGTTTCCTTCTATACGAGAAAGTT
This sequence comes from Eubacteriales bacterium, assembly GCA_031549455.1. Classification (GTDB taxonomy): domain Bacteria; phylum Bacillota; class Clostridia; order Lachnospirales; family JAKSVV01; genus JAVBPT01. The sequence goes on along the minus strand of JAVBPT010000039.1, from coordinate 14,422 downwards.
CTAGATGCAGTGGATTGCTTATTCGTATAATGGAACCATTTTCTGTGACCACATAATAATGATCGTCGTCTTTATAAACGACCATCTCATTGTTCATTATCTTATAAAATATTGTCTCTTTTCCCACAGCCACTTCATTGATCTTCAAAAATTTCTGATCAAATGTTGTGAGCATGTCATTAACGACTCCAGCCAACACGCCCTCTTTATTCAGTTTTGCCTTTTCTATCCTATTGTGCTGAATAAAAGAATCATACTGGGTATATCGGGCAAACCCTTGGTTGAGCAACACCCGCTCCTCCAGGTTGCCATCTTTTATACGTCCTTTCGATAACAATTTGACCGACTCGCCATTTGAATAGAGTGCATATTGCTCCACGCCCAGAATGAGAAATTGTTCCGAGGAAAGCGGAACCACATTGGATATGCTCTCCGTGTCTGAAAAGGGCCAATAATCATTTGAAAACAAGGCTCCTTTTTCTTCTCTCTTCAATTCATAAAAGTGTGTCTTGCCTAGACCGGATCGCATGCTCTGCACAAAAAATCGTTCGCCCAGCTTTATTGTTGTGAGATGATCATTTATACTTGAACTAATGGCATTCAAGGTGATGTTAGAAAAATGCCGGTCCATGCTAACATATAAAATGAGATTGCTCTCGGAATACTTGCAGATCAGATCATACCCCTCTCCTGTTTTTTTGATCCATGCCGTTTCAATGCTTAACCCCGTTGTAACAACCTGATTCAATTCTGTATCCTTGAGTAAATTCAAGTCCGAATCAAATGCTATAAAACCAAGATAAAACCGCCTGTTGCTAGATGCACTCTCTTTTATATTTAGCATCAGAATACATCCCGTCTCCTCGTCCTCGTAAACCCTAAAGTTTGGATAATCGAGTGAAGACAATACTTGCATCCTGACAAGTTCCCCATTTCTCTCATACAATGCAATAAAGGGCTTGTACTTCGGATAATCGAGTATACGACCCGTAATGAGTATCCTCCCATTTGACAGATATTCCTCCCCTGTTGTAAAAACATAGTGCGAATCGAGCCCAAAATTTGTGGTATAAATGTTATTTTTTATATCAATCTGTGTCAGAGGAATTATTTCCGCATCATAATAAGCATAAGAGTATCCGGCTAAAAATAAAATCAGGAAGATGACCACTAAAAACCACACCGTCTTTTTCATATCTACCTCTCAAAGTAATATTTTACTTTATAAATTTTATTCTCTGTACTATATAAAATCTGTGGTGCCCTATTTACAATTTCAATGCTCCTAAAATCCGAACTCTCCTTTTTAACCTTTTCTAACAACTCAGCATAAAAAGGGTGATCTTCCTTCGGCAGATTTTGTGCTTTTTCTTTGATATGCATCCGAATGTAATATACCCCCAGTGCATTTTTAAAAGTCTCAAAAACAGATTCTATACTATTTGCATCCATTATTTTGATCACATTGCTCTTATCCCGATAGGCGATCTCTATCCTTTTTTCCCCGATTTCATCATCCTCCGAATAGGATAAATCTAGGATATGTATCTCGGCTGTCTTGGTGTCTTCCTGCCTAATCCCCGTCGCTAAAATCTTTAAATCTGCAACGGGCGATACATCCTTTTGGATTTCAACCTTCTTACTGTCCCATTCTCCCGCTGTGATGCTGCCAACTCCCCTCGCCCTAAACTGGTAACTTCCAGCCTCTTTAAAATACATCGAGAAATTCTCTCTGGAAGGTGCCTCATCAAAAAGAAGCTTTATATTTTCATCTTCATAACTATTCACATCCGATATCCGTATAAAATGTTCTTCATCCCTTTTATACTCGATATCCACTTTTGTAAGATCAAGCTGCTCCTCCTCGGAATACACTCGTACATTCCACTGAATAAATCGGTCTTGCTTCCAAACCACTTTCTTTTCATCCACGACAGACAAGCGGGTAATGATGTTGGATGGTTTTATTTTTAGTGTGACGTTCTCTCTTGTAGACGCATCGGTATCGTCTGTTACAATGACTTCAATTGTAGCACTTCCGGCCTGCATACCTTCATAACAAATCCTCATTTCCTTTTCATGCTCACTGCTTTTTATAACCACCTTATCCACTTCCGAAAGAAGTTCTGAATTCTTATTTAGGATCTCTAGTTTTTGTATATATCCATCCTCATCTTTTGCCACAATCCGCAACCCTGTCTGTTCCGTGGCAAATAGCTCTTCTTTTTCTAACCCGAGCTCCAAAGTCGGTCTCTTATTGAGTACCTCAAATTTAAAAAGTTCTTCTTCAAAAATCTCATTGTGTTCTTTATTAACCGAATGTTGTCTCAATGTATATTCCCCCGTCGCGCCTAGCTCCAGAAGGTTTAGTTGATCCACGATCCCGCTTCTTTCTAAAATCTTTTCTTTTCCTTCCCAAATGAGTTGATAGTGATTTGCCAGTTCAAATCCATTGGGGTGTTCTTCACTCTTATTTATTTCTTTAATCGAGACCTCAATGATCAACTTTTGGTCTTTATAAAAACTCTTCCCAAGCGTTTCCTTGTCCCGGATTCTGATGAGGGGCCTATTGATTTCATGGATGATGCACTTTTGGGAATCATATATCTGGCGCCCATCCTCCGTGCGTACATATTGTGTAATGTAATATTCTCCCGTTGCATAATCCATTTTTAAAAGTCCGTTGCATCTTCCGTCGGATTTATATAATACTGCTCCTTTATTGTTTTCAATTTCAAACCATTCCCCCGTAATTTTTTGGTTCCCCTCCTCTATGGTGACTTCGAGTAGTAAGCTTTCGTTCTGATAGATCTCATTTGGAATCGTGCCTGGATCTTGATCCCTTTCCATGATCTTTAACTCGACGGAGGCTTCTTGCGGTTTTTCCACGACAATGAGTGCCTCGGCTTTGGCCTTTTTCCCCACGCCATTTTGTGCATACTGAACGATTCGATAACTTCGTTGCTCTTCCTCGTTCTGAATGCCTATGCTCTCATCTAGCGTGATGCTTTGGACAATCCCGAGTTTTCGAGAGATTAGTCGATTTTCTCGATCATACACCTCATACCCGCAATTTGTTTCATTAAATATCGTTTCATACGGCGTGAGGTCCCCCTGTTCATCCGTCTGAGGTTGTGTTATCTTTATCTTTGTATCATATGTCTTCCCATAATATCCTTTTATATTGGATAGGCTGATCTGGGGTGCTGCCACAGGAACAACATAAAAATTCTTTGCCACGGTTTTGTACTCATGATTGGCATTCTTAACCGTTTGACTTATTCTGTAGGTCCTTCCCTCCGCGTATGTATTTAGATCAAGCAGGATGTTTTCCGGAATTCTTGTATCTCCGAATGCAATGACTTTTTTATCCTCATCCGTGATCTCCCATCCCACATACTCTATCCCTAAATAACGATTGGGGAAGAATTCCCCCAGTTCATCACATTCTATTTTAATCTCTTTCCCCCAGTAGCTCCTCTCCTTTACCTTCAGAATAAACTCTGGTTTAAAAGAGCCGATCTTAAAGGTTTTGGTGTCATATCCCTTTGCATCAAAGCGATCTGTAACGTAGACCTCTAGCCGAAATGTTTCCCCGGCTCTTCCAGTGAGTTCTACTTGCCGATCGCTCCCCTTAATCAGCCCCGATCCCTCTTTCACTTTCTCATATTGACCAGCATTCTTTCTATATAGCGTATACCCCGCATCCTTCACAGGGTCTCTATCCACATCATAATAGTCGAAGGAAAGAACATTCCGGTAGTCTCCACCAGCCGTGATTTCCTCCGAATACAGTTTATCAGGAATGAAAATTTCCGTCTCCGGAGAATGGTTTTTCCATTCTTCTACTGGTGCTTCTTCCACAGGTTGTTCCTGCTTTGGTTCTTCTTTTTGATCCACTTCGCTCACCTCGATGTCGAGCTCTGTAAAATACCACCAAATGTAGAGATCCTTTTGTGTCTTAAACTCTCCAAGCGAAGAGTGATTTCCATTCACGGACCAGTTCTCCACGCCATTTATCAGCGACGCATTGTCTTTTACACATAAATAGATTCGCCAAATACCCACTTGGTTCAGGGTGATTTTTCTTTCCACCTCTGATTTTAAAATATGTACTTTGGCGTCGTTTTTTCCAATGGGTGGGTTAATCTGTAAATCCCATTCCACAACCCTGCTCCCGGCTCCTTCTACGCTGTAATCGTATAACTCGATTGTATCCCCAAGGACCGCCTTTAAAACAGGAGGCGCAAGGTCGAACTGATATAGATCTCTGTCGTAAAGACGAAAGTTGGAATAGACCTCCTCTTTTGTTCTGGCATTTGCCACCTTAAACTTGGCCACCGGCTTCTTTCGCTCTATACAAATTTTTTGAGCATCCAATATTTCTCTTGCGTCCGTCTTGCTTGCCAAAAGCAATATCAACATGAAGAATAGAAAAAACAACCCAATCTTTTTCATTTTCTCTCCTCTCTTTTCACATACTCATCTTATCAAAATTGGTGTTTTTTCTTCCACAAAAGAAGACCAGTATGACGAATTTTGTCATGAAATGTCGAAAAAGACAGAAGCGTACCGTTTATATTTAAAAAAACGTAATTCAATTACCTTTACATTTTAAAATCTCTTGTGCTATAATAGGGGTTAAATTTAGGAGGAGAAAATGTCAAAATCAAAAAATAAAGGAAGAGTAAAGGTTAAAAAGCTCAGATTGTTCCTAGTTGTTCTGCTAACTGCTGGGTTTATCGTTGCAGGCGCGATTGGAGCTTATTTGTTAAATATTATTGTTACCTCTCCTGATATTTCTCTTATAACGGTCTCACCGCGTGGTTTTACCACTGTTTTGTATGATAAAGATGGGAGTGAATATGATAAACTCCATGGTGAGAAAAATCGGATCTATGTAACACTGGATAAAATTCCGCAGGTTCTTCAGGATGCTTTTGTGGCTGTAGAGGATAAAAGGTTTTTTAAACACAATGGAATCGACTTCAGAGGAATTTTAAGATCCATCTATGTCAATATAAAAACATTCTCATTTAGTCAAGGTGCGAGTACCATTACACAACAGCTTATTCGAAATAACTTGCTCACCTTCGACAAAGAATTAGATCGTAAAATACGTGAACAATTTATGGCCTACTCCCTTGAAGCCAAACTCAGAAAAGAGATGGGAAAAGAAAAAGCCAAATTGGAAATATTAGAGCTATACTTAAATACCATTAGCTTAGGAAGTGGAACCAATGGTGTTCAGGCGGCAACAAACCGATACTTCGGAAAAGATGTCTCTGAGCTCAATTTAAGTGAAGCAGCCGTTATCGCGGCAATTACTCAAAATCCTTCTCGGTATGATCCGGTTCGTTTTCCGGAGAATAATAAAAAAAGACGTGGCATTATCCTAAAGGCTTTACTAGACCAAAAATATATCACAAAAGAAGAATATGATAAGGCATCCTCCGATGATCCTTATGTCAATATTTCAAACTATAATGAATATTTTATAGAAAATAATAAAGCAAATAGTTATTTTACTGACCAGATCATTGAAGAGTTAAAAAGAGATTTGATGAAGCAAAAAGGCCTTACGGATATTCAAGCCGTTAACCTCATTTACTCCGGGGGGCTTAAGATTTATACGACCATTGATCCCGTTGTACAAAATGCCATCGATAAGGTATTTAGCAATCAAGCAAGCTCTTTTGCAAAAAATGGCGTTAAGTATACTCTTGTTTATAACTTAGATGTTAAAAAAGCAAATGATGAGTCTAAATACTATCAAAAGACAGCCACCGTAACCAAATTAGAAGATGTGGATGCACAGATTCAAAAGATTAAGGGTGAGCTTATGGAAGAGGGTGACACCGTTTCAAGGGAATCGCACTTTACCACCATGCAACCCCAAGCAGCCATGATTATCATCGATTACACCAATGGATATGTAAGAGGGTTGGCCGGTGGACGTGGCAGTAAGGTTCTCGATCGTGACCTAAACCGAGCAACTCAAAGCGTGAGGCAGACAGGCTCCACATTTAAACCTCTGTCCTCCTTTATTCCTGCTATTGATATGGGTGTAATGACTGCAGGCTCTGTACTAGATGACACACCAATCGTTGTAAATGGTAAGTTTATCAACAACTGGTGGGGGAATAGTTACACAGGACTTGCAAATCTAAGAAAAGCAACCGAGCGTTCGATGAATATTATTGCGGTTAAAAATCTTCTTAAAATTACACCTGAAAAAGGATATGACTACCTGATTAAATTTGGATTTACCACTTTGGTCAGTTCCAGAAGAGAGGGAAACCAAGTATTCACAGATAAGACTGCTAGCCTTGCACTTGGTGGACTAACAGACGGCGTGTCTCTAATTGAGCTCACTTCTGCCTATGGAGCGGTAGCAAATGGTGGAGTTCTTGTAAAACCGACCTTCTATACAAAAGTTTTGGACAATAATGGTAGAGAAATTTTGACACATTTCTCCGAAAAGACGCAAGTCATTAAAGAGGAAACCGCTTATATCGCCACCACAATGTTAAGAGATGTTATCACTGGTTCACAAGGAACTGGTGGCAGTGCAGGTCTATCCAATGTGCCTGTGGCCGGAAAAACGGGAACAACTTCTGACAACAAAGACCTACTCTTTGTGGGTTACACGCCTTATAACTATGTGGGTGGCCTCTGGTTTGGATATGACAAACCCGAAACCATTAAAGGCGATCAATCCATTCATACAAAAGCCTGGAAAGCGGTCATGGCAGAAATACATGCCGGGTTGAAGTGGAAAGACTTCCCACGTCCAACAAACGTAACCACCGCTATCATTTGCCGAGATTCTGGACTGCTTCCGACCGATCTATGTGAATTGGACCCAAGGGGAAATCGATGCTATAGTGAGTACTTTGCAAAAGGAACTGTACCAAGTGCAAGCTGTAACGTCCATGTACTGGCGAATGTCACCACTGTGGATGGTGTGAACTACCTTGTCAATCCTGCTCTGGGTGAGTTCTTTCCAATAGAGGAAAAGGTGTTAATCAAACGACCTGAAGGCTTCACCTATGATCCTAAATATAAAGGTCTAATTGCGGATACCATCTACGAAGTACCCGCCGAGTACTATGATCCATTTGGCATTTCTCCTACTGAGCCCGATTCGTCGGATCCAGATGATATCCTTCCAGGGATACCAATTATTCCAGATGATCCAAATGATCCGGTTGACGAAAGCGGAGACTTTGAAATTATATTCGATGAAACATAATGCAAAAAGCACCATCTCAGAAAACCAAGATGGTGCTTTTTGATTGACTTTTTATCTTATTCTAATGATAGAATAATAACCCCCAACAGGATAAGCAGCACTAGAAAATACTGATATCCCTTTAATTTCTCTTTTAAAAAGATTCTGGATAAGACCAGCGTGACGATTGTGTATGACGCAACAAATGGAGAAACAACACTAGCATTCCCATAGCTGAACGCATAAATATACGTATATTCTCCTACCGTCTCAAAAATACTACCCACCAATTTATATCGATCCATTTCCAGTCTAATTTTTTTATCCCTTACCCTCATCACCACATGGCAGATTAGCCCAATCACGCAATAGACAATCGAAAAGGAGATCAGAAGTTCATTTTCACGATTCAGGAAAAAATCTTCCAAAACATATTCATCTAGGAAAGAGGCAAAACCATCCAGAAAAAAATAACCCAGCGAACAAGCGATTCCGATTATGTAGGCACTGGTTTTGTAGATTTTCTGTGTATCAATCGCCGCCTCTTCTTTTTTGATCGACAAAACGAAGATCGATCCAATGATGAGTGCAATCGCGATTGCTTGAGGTAGGCTAACGTATTGTTTTAACACAACAACACAAAGCATAACCGTAATGAGGCAAGAGGAGTTTGCAATCGGCGAAACAAGTGATATTTTGATTACGGACATCGCCTTATAATAAACCCACATCGACATATTGTAAATAAGTACGATCGGCATATAGTAAACCACACTCATGATATCATAAGTCTTCCCAAAGCAAAAATACAAGACAAGAAAATACACCAATGCAAAGACGCCAAGTAGAATCCCGTTATAAGCCAACAGCTCTAGTATATTATTTTCTGTATCACTCGATGACTTCTTAAAAATTGTTTCACTAATTCCCCATACCAAAACGGTTATGATTGCAAAAACAATCCACATATCTTTTTCCACTCTTTCTATTTTCTGCTTACAAGGATCTGATCCCTACCATCTTTAATCAAAAATCCAAGCGCCTCTATTTTTTCTCTTAACGCATCCGCTCTGCTGAAGTCTTTTTCCTGCTTTGCCTTCATTCTTAGATCAACTAAAGCGAGAAGCTCTTCTTTTTCTTCTCCAGCATTTATAAGCATGACCATTTGCTCTCCTATTGTAATCTTCTCTTCATTCACCTCTTCTGTGAGTGAAAGAGAAAGCACCTCATCAAATGAATCAACCAGATTTAACTTTTCATGGTTGCTCATTGTTTCATCTTTTAAAACCTCATATAAAACAGTGAGTGCATTCGAGGTGTTTAGGTCGTTTGCAAGTGCCTCTTTAAATTTTCGTCTATATACTTCTACCCTCTCCGGATCCGTTTTTCCCTCTTCTTCTATACTTCTCATTTCCTTTATTCTATTTATTAGCTTCTCATAGGCCTTACTCGCCATCTCCAAAGATTCGTATGAAAACACCAGCTGATTTCTGTAATGTGAACCCAGACAGAAGTATCGGTAACAAAGGGGATTGTATCCTTTCTCCTCAAGTAAAGAGACCGTCAGAAATTCACCTTTTGACTTTGACATCTTTCCAGACTGGTCATTTAAATGTTCTCCATGACACCAAAAATCTACCCATTTATGTCCCAAATAACTCTCTGCCTGTGCAATCTCATTGGTATGATGTGGAAAGATATTATCCACTCCACCGCAGTGAATATCCACTCTTTCGCCAAGATATTTCAGTGCGATGGCAGAACATTCAATATGCCATCCCGGATATCCTACTCCCCAGGGGGATTCCCATTTCATTGCCTGGTGCTCAAACTTGGATTTAGTGAACCATAGCACAAAGTCAAACGGAGATTTCTTATTTTGATCCACACTGACCCCTTCTCGAACCGCAACCTTTAAATCCTCCTCTTTTTTTCCAGAAAGCTCAAAGTATCCTGTTATCTTCGAAACATCGAAGTATACATTTCCCTCTGCAAAATAGGTGTATCCTTTTGCCTCTAGCGCTTGTATCATCTGTATGTATTCCGCAACGTGATCGGTTGCCTTTTCAACGATCTCTGGCTTTTGAATATTTAATTTTTCGCAGTCTTTAAAAAATGTGTTTGTATAGTGCTCTGCGATCTCCCAAACAGTTTTTCCTTCTCTCTTTGCCCCTTTTAACATCTTGTCTTCCCCATCATCCGAGTCATTTTCAAGGTGTCCTACATCTGTGATGTTCATGCATCGTTTGACCGGATAGCCTAAGTACCTCAAACTTTTCTCTAGTACATCCTCAAATAGATAGGTACGTAGATTTCCGATATGTGCATAGTGATAAACCGTGGGACCACAGGTGTACATCTTTACAACCCCGTTCTCTGGTACAAACTCTTCTATCCTCTTTGAAAGCGTATTATATAATTCCATATTTCACCTTCCTGGTATATGATATTAACAAGAGATCTCATTCTTGCCTTTATCTTATCACAATTATCCATGAATCACAACACTACCTTACATACCCACCTGAGATGCTAATGGATTCACTTAATATCACCGCGCTGGGATCCACTGTACTGATGAGTTTAAATAACTCTTTTTCTCTCTTCCTTCTAGTCACAATCATCAATACTTGTCGTTCCTTCTCTTTCCCTTTTCCCGACCATGCTGTTACAGCGTAACCTTTTTCTCTAATCCGTCCAGCCAACTCTTCACTAATTGAATGATCTGTAATCACCGTCACCATGTTTTGCCCAATCGCAAGCACACTATCTAGTACCATCCCGATATAGATACTGGCTGTAGAGCCCAATACATATGCCACTACTTTAAAGTAGTCACTTGTGATGTTGGTCACAACCGTTGCCGTGGTCAAAATCCAGATTAGATTTTGCACAAAACCAAGGATCGTGTTGATCACTCTCTCATCCCTAGAAGTCAAGATGGTTCGCACCGTAAAGATGGCTCCTTCTGTTACCTTGGCTATAAATATGACAAAATAGATTAGGATCGTTCCCCCTGTTATTACCTTTGGCATCCTTTTCTCCTTTAATTCTTCAAAGTTCTACCTGTACTATAAACCATTTTTTATTGATTACAATAATTTCTCATACTCTTCTTTCACTTTTTTGTAACTCTCACCATACTTCGCCAGCTTTTGTTTTTCCTCCTCAATGACCTTTGCCGGTGCCTTCGCTGTAAAACCCGGATTGCTTAGCTTAGACTCCTCAAACTTCATTTCTTCTTCTAGCCGCTTAAGCTCCTTCTCGAGTTTTACACGCTCCGCTTTTTTATCGATGAGGCCCTCAAGAAGAAGGATGAAGTTTCCGAAGGTGGATAAAATCTTAATTCCTTCTGCTTCCTTTTCCGTTTTTTCTAGCTTGTCAATGTTTGCAAGTGTGATAAACATGTTTTCTAGATCTCCAAATTTTTCTTCCCCTTTTTTATCTTCCGGTAAGAATAGGACATGGATTTTTTTGGAAGGAGGAATGTTCTTCACCGCTCTTACATTTCTGATCTCTGTAATGATCTTCTTAAACTCTTCTACATGTTCCTCCACATTGTCAAATTCGAATGCTTTCCTTGTCTCTGGCCAACTCGAAATCATAATGCTTTCCTCGTCTGTGATGGTTCTAAAGATCTCTTCTGTAATAAATGGCATGAATGGATGAAGTAGTTTTAGACCTATTTCCAAAACGGTATCGAGCGTCCACAGGGCCACCTTCTTACTATCTGTGCCTTCTTCTCTGAGTCGTGGTTTTACCATCTCAATATACCAGTCGCAGTATTCGTCCCATAAGAAACTCTGAATCTTTTCCACTGCCATCCCAAACTCATACGCATCTATTTTAGCGGTTACTTCCGGAATAAGACAATTCAGTTTTCCCAGAATCCATCTGTCTGAAAGCTCAAGTTTGGTTAGATCCATTTTTTTATAATCCACATTTTCTTCATTCATCATGATGAATCGTGTGGCATTCCATATCTTGTTGGCAAAGTTTCTGGACGTCTCTACCCTCTCAATGTAAAACCTCATATCGTTTCCAGGTGCATTTCCATACACCAATGACATCCTGAGCGCATCTGCACCATACTGATCAATGATTTCAAGTGGATCCACGCCATTGCCAAGAGATTTGCTCATCTTTCTTCCTTCTGGGTCTCTCACAAGACCATGAATGAGCACATCCCGAAAAGGACTTTTACCCGTCATTTTTAAACTGGAAAAAACCATTCGAACCACCCAGAAAAAGATAATATCATATCCCGTAACCAGTACGCTGGTTGGGAAGAAGTATTTATAATCCTCTGTTTCCTCTGGCCATCCAAGTGTTGAAAAAGGCCAGAGTGCCGATGAAAACCAGGTGTCCAACACATCCTCATCCTGCATCACCTTTTTGCTTCCACACTTACTACAGCATGTTGGTTTCTCCTTTTGCACCATGATATGATCACAGTCCGCACAGTAATACGCTGGTATCCGGTGCCCCCACCAAAGTTGACGGGAAATGCACCAGTCCTTTATATTGGTCAGCCAGTGCGTATAGATTTTTCCAAAACGATCTGGTACAAAGTGCAGGGCTTCCTTTTCATAAACTTCGAATGCTGGCTTTGCAAGTTTCTCCATGCTCACAAACCACTGTAGCTTTACCATTGGCTCCACCGTATCGCTGCAACGATCATGGACCCCTACGCTATGGGTAATCGGTTCCTCCTTAACAAGCAACGCCTCCTTCTTCAGATCCTCAATCACTTTTTTTCTACAAGTGTATCGATCCATATCCTTATACTTTCCAGCTTCTTTGTTCATTGTCCCATCATCATTTAAAACGTTTACAACCGAAAGGTTATGTCTTAGACCCACCTCGTAGTCGTTTGGATCATGCCCTGGTGTGATCTTTACCACTCCAGTTCCAAACTCTGGATCTGCATGTGGATCCAGTACAATCGGGATTGTCTTGTTTACGATTGGTAAAATCACATTTTTACCATGAAATTTTTTATAACGTTCATCCTCTTCATTGATCGCAACGGCTGTATCTCCGAACATGGTTTCAGGCCTTGTGGTCGCCACTGTTAGAAAATCATTTGTTCCTTCCACTTGATACTGAATATAATAAAGTTTGTCTTCCCGTTCGACATATTCAACCTCTGCATCGGAGATGGTGGTTTTACATTTACTACACCAGTTAATAAGCTTTTTCCCTCGGTATATTAGCCCCTCATCATACAACTTAATAAAGAATTCTAAAACAGCATTGTTTAATCCATCATCCATTGTAAAACGAGTTCTAGACCAGTCGCAAGAAGAACCCAGCTTTTTAAGCTGTGATAGGATTCTAGACTCGTAGGTTTCCTTCCATTGCCAAGCATGTTTTAGAAACTCTTCTCTTGTGATATCCTCTTTTTTAATTCCTTCGGATAAAAGTTTATCCACCACTTTTACTTCAGTGGAAATGCTTGCATGATCTGTTCCGGGCAGCCATAGTGTACTATACCCTTGCATCCGTTTCGTTCGAATCAGAATATCCTGCAGGGTTTCATCTAAGGCGTGCCCCATATGAAGCTGTCCCGTCACATTGGGTGGCGGAATCACAATCGTAAAAGGTTCCTTATTTTGATCCACTTTGGCATGGAAATAGTCATGATCAGCCCAATCTTTATAGATTCTATCTTCCATTTCTTTTGGATTGTACTTTGTTTCTAATTCTTTTCTCATTTTTATGCCTCCTTTTTTATAAAAAAATAACACACGTCCAGATAAGGACGAGTGTCATCGCGGTACCACCTTAATTCGTTATAATCTGATTATAACAATCTCTTTATCTCTAACCCGAGTGGGTATTAATCTACTACTATTTCGATTAATAAGCTACTAAGCTACCTTCTGCTATTCTTATTAAAAGCTTTCACCAAACCGCTTTTTCTCTAAAATAAGAGTTAGCATACTCCTCTTAGTCATGGCTTATGCGCCTAATTCTCTTTGTTTGATCACCATTATTTTTTCGGTAAGCTGGCCACCTGAATAACCATATCTTTTCAGGTCTGTGGTATATAAACAGTCCACATTTGTACAGGGCAAGTTTATCTTTCCATCCACAGCGCCTGATACGCTATCCTTATATTCTATAGTTGCATGACTAGTTCGAAACCGTTTGTTTGCCGCTAGTCCAGCTCCTACACCCAACGCAATCATACATAATACTCCGAACATATGATCGCCTCCTCTGACGATCTTATTCTATCACACTTACTTATGTTGTCAACAGATTTTTTTCAATTTATCATTTGATTTTTCGGATTATTTATGTTAAAATCTAGTTTATGCAGGTGTGGTGAAATGGCAGACACGATGGACTCAAAATCCATTACCCTTAAAAGTGTGTGGGTTCAAGTCCCACCACCTGCATTAAAACGGTTTTTACTTACTTATACACTTGTTTCAGTACAAAGCAAGTGTATTTTTGTTTACTAAGCTATATGTCTTAAATCACTATTTGAGAGCATTCTAAGTGTATTGTAACATAATCAGGTAATGTGCCTTTCTTTTCTATACTAATCTTTTAACTCTTTTTCAAATCCCCAAAATATTTTATCCCCAATAACCCATGCGCTGTTCTCTATCTTTTTAAATCCATACTTTTCATACAATGTTATTGCATATATATTATCTTTGTGAACAGTTAATCTAATTACCTCATAATTATTTTTAATAGCATAATCACTAATATAATTCATAGCCATTTTTGCATAGCCTTTTCCTTGCTCGGATGGTAAAATTACCAACCTGTTAATTGAAAACCATTTTTTATTATTTGATGTCCAATTTATTGCATAATAATCCGGATCATCATATTCGCTTAAAGTAAAACTACCTATCATTTCACCCTCAACTTCAATGATATACATTTCTCTATTGTTAATGTCTTTCTCAAACTCGCAAAAAGGATATACAGTGTTCCACATATTTATTTTTTTGACGTTTTGAATGTCGTCTACAACATCTCTAAATAATGTGTTTATACCATTCAAATCTCCCATTGTCGCATTTCTTATTTTATAATTTAGATTCACTCTTCTTCACCGCCTTTTGATCTTTTTTCACTACACCGCTATTACGTTAGCCTTTTATTCCATTTATAAGTTCAAGTTATACAGGTTATCCACATTCAACTACACCATAGAACTGA
>JAVBPT010000027.1:0-10543 GCA_031549455.1 Eubacteriales bacterium | reverse complement strand
CGTTCATACGATATTTATTCCAGGCTATTAAAAGACCGAATTATTTTTCTGGGTGATGAAGTGAATGATGTGACTGCAAGTTTGGTCATTGCACAAATTCTATTTTTAGAAGCAGAAGACCCGGATAAGGATATTCACTTGTACATAAATAGCCCGGGAGGATCTGTAACAGCAGGGATGGGCATATATGACGCAATGCAATATGTGAAATGCGATGTGTCCACAATCTGCGTAGGCCTAGCGGCAAGCATGGGTGCTTTCCTACTTGCTGGGGGAGCGAAGGGAAAGAGGTATGCATTACCGAATGCGGAAGTGATGATTCACCAACCACTTGGAGGGGCAAGAGGTCAGGCAACAGATATTAAAATAGCAGCTGATAATATCATAAAAACGAAGGAAAAGCTCAATCGCATCTTGAGCGAGAACACAGGTAAGCCTTATGAACAGGTTGAAAAGGACACGGACAGAGATAATTTTATGTCTGCTGAGGAAGCAAAAGCATATGGCCTTATCGATGATATAATGTATAAAAAGTAGTAGAGGGTGAGGTATTTAGATGGTAAATTATGATGAGAGCAAAATCAAGTGTTCGTTTTGTGGAAAAACGCAAGATGAAGTAAAAAAGCTGGTCGCTGGTCAAGGCGTCTACATTTGTGATGAGTGTATAGGCGTCTGCAAGGAAATCGTTGACAAACAAATCTATGATTATTTAGAAGATGAAACACAGAATGGTAATTTACTAAAACCGAAAGAGATTAAAAAATTCTTGGATGACTACGTGGTTGGACAAGAAAAGGCCAAAAGGGCTTTATCTGTTGCGGTGTATAATCACTATAAGAGGATTTTCTTTGGTGACTTTAACAACAAGTGTGAAAT
This sequence comes from Eubacteriales bacterium, assembly GCA_031549455.1. Lineage (GTDB taxonomy): Bacteria > Bacillota > Clostridia > Lachnospirales > JAKSVV01 > JAVBPT01. The sequence goes on along the minus strand of JAVBPT010000027.1, from coordinate 9,667 downwards.
CCAAAAGAGTAATATTCTGCTTGTGGGACCAACGGGAACAGGAAAAACATATCTAGCTCAAACACTTGCAAAAATCCTAAATGTTCCAATTGCAATTGCAGATGCCACTTCCCTTACAGAAGCCGGATATGTGGGCGAGGACGTTGAAAACATTTTGTTGAGGCTGATTCAGGCTGCAGATTATGACATTGAAAAAGCGGAAAAAGGAATTATCTATATTGATGAAATTGATAAAATTGCAAGAAAGGGTGACAACCCTTCTATTACAAGAGATGTAAGCGGAGAAGGGGTGCAACAAACCTTGCTTAAAATCTTGGAAGGGACGGTTGCTTCCGTACCACCACAAGGGGGAAGAAAGCATCCTCATCAAGAATACATTCAAATTGATACCAAAAATATTTTATTCATCTGCGGAGGGGCTTTCGATGGTCTTGAGAAGATTGTGGAAAAGCGAATAGAATCCTCAAGCATTGGCTTTGGTGCAAAAGTAGAATCCAAGAAAGACAAAAAAGTGGGTGAACTTTTCAAGTTGATTGAGGTGGGTGATTTATTGAAATTTGGTCTGATTCCAGAGTTTGTGGGTAGACTTCCAGTCATTGTAAGCTTGGATGACCTGGACGAAGAAACCCTTCTTAAGATTATCAAGGAACCAAAGAATGCATTGTTAAAACAATATAAATACCTCTTTGAGCTGGATGATGTTGAGCTTGAGTTTACGGACGAAGCGATCATTGCGATTGCAAGAAAAGCACTCACCAGAAAAATTGGAGCCAGAGGACTCAGGGCGATTATAGAGGAGACGCTACTAGAAGTAATGTACGATATTCCTACTGTACAAAATGTGGAGACGGTTAGAATTACAAAAGAAGCGGTAGAAGGAGTAGAAAAGCCGGAAGTCATAATCAATGAGGAAAAGGTAACCAAGAAAGAAAGGAAAACCAGAAAGGTGATAAACGCTACCGAAACAGCGTAAAATAAAGCAAAAGTGTAGAAAATTCTACACTTTTTTATAAGGAGTTGCTATGGGAATAAAGTCATACAATAAATTGGTAAGGGATCGCATCCCGGAAATCATTCGTTCAAAAGGAGGAGTCCCTATTACTTCCATCCTGACAGACGAGGAATACAGAGTGAGATTAAATGAAAAACTGATGGAGGAAGTGAGAGAGTATCTTGAGGACCAAAATATAGAAGAGCTCGCAGACATCTATGAGGTGATCTTGGCGATTTTAAGCATTCAAAACGTCTCTTTTGAACAAATGAGGGAAATTGCCCTTGTAAAAAGGAAAGAGCGAGGAGGTTTTGAGCAGAAAGTTTTCCTAAAAGAGGTAAGGGGGGAGGAAAACTTATAATATTGCATATTTATGCTTGTTTTTTTTCGAAAGAATGATAAAATAGATGTAATTGTAGAGGCATATATGTATCTTGTGACGCGACAAAAGACCATCGAGATGATCAAAAGGCATCATTTGGTTCTTCGGGAAAGGTTTGGACAAAATTTTATTGTGGATAAAAACACAGTGGATTTCATTATAAATGCCTCTGACATTAAAAAAGAGGATGTTGTACTTGAAATAGGGCCTGGAATCGGAAACATGACAGAACTGCTCTCGGAAGTGAGCCAGAGAGTTATTGCGGTTGAAATCGATCGAGATCTGGTGCAAATTATGAAGGAAGATTCGCTAAAGGCATGTCAAAATGTGGAGATCATCGGAGGAGACTTTTTAAAGTTGGATCTTCAAAGTTTGCTCAAAACAGTGAATCAGAAAATAAAAGTGATTTCCAATATTCCATACTACATTACCACGCCCATTCTTTTTAGATTACTTGAACACCGCGAGAAGATCGATACAATCACGCTGATGATTCAAAAAGAGGTGGCAGAGCGCCTTGTGGCTCGCGAGAGCACAAAAGATTACGGCGCCCTGACGATTATCATCAACACCTTGGCTGATCCGGAGTATGTCACGACGGTATCAAGGCAGCACTTTCTACCAGAGCCAAATGTGGATTCGGCAGTTTTGAAGTTGAAGATATTGAATAACCCGAGAGTGGAAGTGAACGATCTGGATTTGTATTTTAGACTTGTCAAACTGGCGTTTGGACAGAGAAGAAAAACATTGGTCAATGCATTACAAAATCAAACGCAGATCTTTCGAGACAAAAAAGAGATTGTGGATATCTTAGAAGAGATCGGACTGGGACCCAAGGTGAGGGGGGAAGAACTCACAATAAAGCAGTTTGAGGCTCTTACCAAGGGGATTGAGTCAAGAGGTCGTGTCTAGATATGTAATAAAAAAGAACTCGAAATCATGAATATTTACCATTTACCAAGATAAACTATTTATTATGGAAAGTCTTGGTGAATGAATGGAAAATATAATTAGACAAGAACAAAAGAAGCAAGGGACAAGAAGCAAAAAATATGATGTGGATCGAGTGATTGAGGAGTACAAAAAAGAATTTGATGATCCCAACGCAGAAATCATTCGAAACTATTGTTATATGAAACGGATAAAAGACATACATGATTTTTCAGATGGATATATACTGGACTTTATGTTTGCCTATATTCCTGGAGTATATTCAATCATACCGGAGAAAAAGATCAGAGATCTTTGCACAACTTTTTTTCAGCTAACGGGTTTTGTAATCAAAAAGGTAAAGATAAAAGACTCTTTACAAATGTATTACAACTATTATAAAATATATAGTACAAATATGAGCACCCTTCTTCGGATAGCAAAGCTCAAAAAAGCAATCTTTCACTTTTTGGAGGAGCCACTCCTTAAGTTAGATCCGATGATCGTGAGTTTGGCAAACTACAAGAAGAAATTTAATAGCAAAGAGCTTACAGTTGAGCGGTATCTGCTAGAATACGGCTATTATGAAGTGATGGAGATCTTTAAGGGATTGTTGGTTTTAAAAGATCTAAAGAATGAAAAAAATCTGATTCGGATCTCTCTGCCATACGGCGTAACCAATCTTGTTAAAGAGGGGGACATCTTTCAACTGGTTTTAAAGAAAAATTTGTTTATTCTGTACTGGGATATCAAAACGGTTAAAAACTGTTATCCCGCGAGTATTGCCAAAAATATAATGGGAAGGGAAATCTATGAAGGTAGCAGTAATTAATGGTTTATTGAAAAAAGAAAATATTGCAAGGACCATGTTGAGTAATATCATCCGGGAGATGGATCGGGCTGATTTAAGGTGTGAGAATTTTGATCTATCAAGTTATGATATACCTTATTATGAAAAAGAGGAGAGCCAAAGGGTAGATGAGGTCATAAGCAAGGTGTCGGATACGGATGCGGTACTTTTGGTTTCTTCAGTACATCTACACACCATTACTGCCTATTTAAATAATTTTCTGCATTACCTGGAGTTGGAACCGTATAAAAAAGCATTTAAGGGAAAAGTGGTGATTCCAATTTTATTCTATGAAAACGATGACGAAATGCTGGCATACAACATTATTTTGAGCAATATTAAAATTTTGGGAATGATCGAGCTAAGTAGAATATCCATTTCAACCAAAAATTTAGATGTAGAAAAGGTAAAACAATATATTAAACAGATTAAGTTTAAACTAGAAGAGCTAAAAGCTGCGATCAGTCCCGTGATTATTAACGAGTCTTCGGTTGCAAGACCACAGGTAAAAACCAAAACGTTAAAAGAACAATTGAAGCTATCTGGTTTTGAAAATGAAAAGGAAAGCGACATAGAAGAGATCACCACTATGATTACGAAAAGACTTAGAACGGATGATTTTGAGAGCAAAAATCCATACTCGGGCGAGAAAATGATTAATAACCTCTCTAGCGAATATTTAGAAAATCTAGAAAAGATGGGAGAGAAAGATCGTGAAGAGATCGACGAGAGAATTCATGAGGTGAGCAAGTATGAGTTTGCTTCTTTTAACCATGTAAAGGACGTGGTGCCTTATGAGAAAGTGGGGGATAAATTAAATGAGATCCGGTCTCGTGCTTATGGAGCGGTGGAGGTGATAGAAGAACCGGAAGAAGAGGTTCCCTTAATTGGTTTGAGGGAAAAGACGAAGAACCTTCAGTACCTATTTTCTCCGGACTTCAGTGATGTTTTAAATATGTCTGTTCAAATCAATGTCTCTGGGGAAGAAGAGTTTAGAAATTATATTACCATCGTGGATAATCATTGCAACATAGAAGAGGGGATCGATCTTGCAAGCAATATCACAATTGATACAAGCAGTGATAAGTGGGAGAAGATTGTGGAGGGAGAAATTTCACTCAAAAATGCCTTTATGACTGGTATTATAAAAGTGGTTGGCAACTTTATTCTCCTAAGCAAGTTAGACAAAGCGATTTTTTCTAATATAAAGAGTTTTTAATATAATCAAAGTACTGCACGGTACCCGAATAAATTGCCCAAGCTACTAGTTCCTGGTAGCCATTTTCATTGAGTTTTTTTTCCTCTGAAAGATTGGATAAAAAACCACACTCGATGATAATCACCGGGATGTTGGCTTTCTCGAGTAGATAAAAATCGGCACTTTTGATTTCGCGATTGTTTTCTTTATTTAATAGCTCTTTCATCTCTTTTTGAATACAGCTAGCCAGAGTCTTACTCAGGATTGACTTAGAGGAATAAAAGACTTGCGAACCACTATACTGACTGCTGCTAAACTGGTTTTGATGAATACTAATCGCAATTGTGTTGTGTTTTTCATTGATTAGCTGGCGTCTTGCATTCATATCGGTTCTTTTTTTATTTTTTTCCCCCTCGAGGTATAAGCCATTCTGGTCCGCTCTGGTAAGCGTCACATAAGCGCCGCTCGATTCAAAGTATTCCTGCAATTTTTTTGCGATCTCAAGGTTGAGTTCGGACTCGTTTTTTCCTGTAATGCCAACCACACCTGGATCAAATCCGCCATGACCGGGATCAATCATGATAGATTTTCCGGAGAGGGGAAGCCCTGAAGTTTGTTTGAAATCTCCACGATGCATTTCTCCTTTCTGAATCAGAATAAGAGAAATGGAAACAATTATAAGGGAAAAAAAGAATATTTTTTTGAACATTTTCACTCCATTTTTACATCTTATTACTTATTTATACCAAATATTCACTTCATTTTAAATTGTATATGCAATCTTTTTTGTGAATGTAATAGAATAAAAAAGATTAAAAAAATGGAGTAAGGTATGAGTGGAATATGTGGATTTGCTAGTTTTACTAAAGAAATTATAAAGCAAAAAGATGTATTAACCAAGATGACAGAGACATTACATAGAAGAGGGCGGGATGGTTTTTCTTATTTTGAAAGCAAGAATGTTTTACTTGGGAGCGCAAACCTAAATCTGGAAGGACAAAAGGAGGCGCTATTCACTCAAAAAGTAGAGGGAAATACATACACCGTTGTTTATAACGGAAGGCTTTATAACCCGGAAGAGATACGGGATCTGTTAAATAAAAGGGAATATAATTATTCCGTGGGCACAGAGACGGAAATCATTATTGCTTTATACATTATATTCAAGGAGGAGTGTGTCAAATATCTGGATGGGATGTTTGCTTTTGCAATCTATGATGAGAAGGCAAAACAAGTTTTTTTGGCGAGGGATAGAGTGGGCGCTAAGCCACTTTTCTATTCCGTTAAACAGAATACCCTTATATTTGGTTCGGAAATAAAGGCGCTATTCTGCCATGAGATGGTGAGGCCCATTTTAGATGAGGAGGGCATCTGCCAGATTTTTGGATTGGGCCCTGCAAGAAGAATGGGGAGTGGTGTATTTCATGATGTAAAAGAGGTGAAGCCGGCGAGCACACTAACCTTTAAGACCAATCATTTTGTGGAAAGTAAATATTGGGAAGTGGAAGGGAAGGTGCATACAGATAATCTTCCAGAAACGATTGATAAAGTGAGAAAACTTGTCACACAATCCATAAAAAAACATATGAAATCTAATGAGCCGATTGGGACGCTCTTATCAGGTGGACTCGATTCGAGCATCATTTCAAGTGTTGTGTCAGATGAAAAAGAGTCTGTCTTATCCACCTTCTCGGTTGATTATGAGGATAACGAAAAATATTTCAAACCAACCGATTACCAACCTAATTCGGATTCTTATTTTATTCAGCTTATGCAAAACCATATTAGATCAAATCACAGGTCTGTGATTCTCACACAAGAGGAGCTTTTGGGTAGTTTGGAAGAAGTGGTCCTGTTGACAGATCTGCCAGGAATGGCAGACATTGACTCCTCCCTATATCTCTTTGCGCGAGAAATGAAAAAGGAGATTCGGGTAGCACTTAGTGGAGAAGGAGCGGATGAAATCTTTGGAGGATATCCGTGGTTTCGAAAAGAGGAAACCTTAAACTTACCTTTCTTCCCCTGGACGATGTCACTAGAGGTACGAAAAAACATTTTGAGCGAACCTTATAAAAGATTGGATTTGGATGAGTATGTGCGGTTTTGCTACAATGAGATTGCATCTGCCACACCTTATTCTGGTGAAGAAACCGAAGAAGAGAAGAAGATCAAAAGGATGTTTTATATAAATCGTTACTACTTCATGCAAACATTGCTTACCAGAAAGGATCGAATGACAATGGGAAATGCACTGGAAGTGAGAATGCCATTTGGAGACACCAAACTAATTGAGTATTTATGGAATGTTCCATGGGAAATGAAACATTTAAAGGGAAAGGAAAAAGGATTACTGCGGGAAGCAAGCAAAGGAATTTTGCCAGAGGAGGTAAGGCTTAGAAAAAAGAGTCCATATCCAAAGACACATAATCCTTTATATACCAGTCTGGTTTGCGAAAAGATGGATCGGATCTTAGAAAAGCCTTCGTCTCCGATTCATCAATTAGTGGATCAAAACGCAGTAAAGCAGATGATGAGAAACAATTTTACGGCGGTTACCAGTCCGTGGTTTGGTCAGCTTATGACAGGACCCCAGATTATTGCATACCTGATACAGATGAACCATTGGCTCGAAGAATATAATGTCATAATAGACGGGAGGTAAAATGATTATATTACCATTTGAAAAAGAGATGATTATTACACAAAAATATAGTACCCAACATACCGGAATGGATATACAGGGACAGACCAACAAAAATGTGTATGCAATTGCAGCCGGTGTGGTGGATTATGCGGGTTGGGAGAATCCCAATAATCAGAAACAGGGGTTCGGACTTTATGTGAGGGTAAAGTCAGAAGACGGGAGCTACTATTATTATGGTCATTTGAACCAAATTTTTGTAAAGATGGCAGAGGTTATTACGCTTGATACGCAGATTGGCGTGGAAGGAAATACGGGTTATGTGACAGGAATAACAGGACTCCATTTACACATGGAGGCTAGAAAAAAGGTGGGAGATCCCGCCACCTCGCTTGATATATCAAAGATCATGGGCATTCCAAACCAGATGGGGAAAATAGTGGGCCCATCTGCATACGCGAGGGTAAATTGGCAAAGGCTTGTTTCAAATAACATTTTGGATGGAACGGACCCGGATGGAAATCTGACCAGAGAACAGTTTGCAGCTGTCGTGGATCGGTTGGGGTTAGTAAAATAAAGGGAGGCTTTATGGCTAAAATTGCAGTATATGCTGGTCATGGGGGAAGCAATCCAGGAGCAGTTGCAAATGGACTGCTTGAGAAAGACTTGAACCTTGCAATAAGTAACCGGGTAACGGAGTTACTAAGACAAAAAGGCTACGAGGTCGTTAATAATCGTACCATGGATGTAGACCGGAATATCGTAGCAGATGCCAACCTAGCCAATAATGAAAATGTGGATGCACTTGTGGAGATTCACTTTAATAGTAATCAAGGAACTCCACAAAGCGGAACAGAGACATTTTATAGCGCTTTTAATGCTGGAACTGGGAGGGAGCTAGCGCAAGCAATACAGGATGAGATCGTCTCGCTTGGTTATGTAGACAGGGGAATCAAAGTCAGTTTAAATCAAGAGGGTCAGGACGCCCTGGGCATTATACGTCTCACAAATGCGCCCGCAGTCTTGGTGGAGGTCGCTTTTATCAATAATCCAGAGGAAATGGAAAGATTGAATGTGGATGCAGTTGCAAATGCAATTGCAAGTGGGATAGAAGAGGTGATCCCGAACACATAAAAGCGTGAAAAGAGTAAGGTTTCTTACTCTTTTCTTTGAAATTTCTCTTGCACAAATAAAAGTATGTGGTATAGTATTGATAAACGGGGATAGTATGTTTTTGTGTATTGATACCTGTACAAATGTATGCAGCATAGCAGTGGTTACACCCAAATTAGATATTCTTTCTGAGCGCCTTTATAATTACAAATTGCGGCACTCCGAGATTTTAATTCCAGAAATCGAAAGTATGTTAAAAGAGCTGGGCTTTTCTATGGAAGAGATGACAAGAGTCTATGTGACAAATGGCCCGGGATCTTTTACTGGGATTCGAATCGGTGTGACAGTGGCCAATACCATATCACAGGTAAGAAATATTCCGGTTTATTCGGTTTGTCTTCTGGATTTACTGGTAGAGTCATTTCGCTTTTTAGACGGGGTGATTCTTTCTGTGATTTATGCAAGAGCAAATCAATATTTTTACGCTTTCTATCATATTTCAAATCACCAGATAGAAAGGACATCCGATTATAAAATGGGCGATATAGATGAAATTGCTCAAAGAATAAACGAAATAGATAAACAAGTTTTTATTTCGGGGGAATTTTTAGAAGAACACAAACAAAAGCTGGGACAGAATGTCGGATTTTCTTCTGGGCATTCCAGGATGCCTAGGGCATCTGTGCTCCCTTTTGTGGACATTTTAAATGGAAGTATGCAAACAAATGGGTATGTGGTTCCCTTTTATTTAGAAAAATCTCAGGCTGAAAAGAATTTGGAGAAACAAAGGAATGAATGATATGGTTGTACGGAAGATGACTTATCCAGATTTAGAAGAAGCTTATCAGATCGAAAAAGATTCCTTTTCCTCTCCGTGGACATTTGAATTAATGAAAAATGAAATGGACCATGTGTTTGCAAGTTATTATGTTGCAGAGACGGGCGGTGAAATCTTGGGATTTGGAGGCATTTATATTGTGTTGGATGAAGCCACAATCGTCAATCTTGCAGTGAAAAGAGAAGTTAGAAGATCAGGTATAGCCAAAAAACTTATGAACATACTAATAGATGAGTGTACAACGAAAAATGTAAAGCATATTTTTTTGGAAGTTAGAGAAAAAAACGAGGCTGCTATTTTGCTTTATGATCGCTTTGGCTTCGAGGTGATTGAGAAAAGAAAAAATTATTACAATGATCCGGTAGATCACGCACTAATTATGAGAAAATTATTGATGTAAGGTTGGGGGAGATTACGAATGAAAGAATTTAAAGAGTTAACGTATAATGATTTAATGAAGAATGTTTGCGATCCAGAGAAGCTCGGATTTGAGACAACTGAGGAACTGACAGGGCTTGTGGGTATTATTGGGGAAGAAAGAGCAAAGGCTGCCCTCCAATTTGGTGCTGTGATTGACAAAAAAGGGTACAATATGTATATAGCAGGGGATAGTGGTGCAGGGAAAACCACCTATGCCAGATCCTATATTAAAAAGATTGCCACCTCTCGTGAAGTGCCTTTTGATTGGTGCTACGTTTATAATTTTGAAAGTCCGGACAACCCA
>JAVBPT010000068.1:0-12304 GCA_031549455.1 Eubacteriales bacterium | reverse complement strand
ATAATGATACAAAGAATTGTATTGTAATTGATCGGAGATTCATATATAATGTAGACATATCAGAAAGATTTTGAATAGAACAATCCTATTAGTAAAGGTGTTTGGAGGTGTAAAAATGAAAATATATTTAATTAGACATAGTGAATCGGTTGATGATATTGAAGACTGTTATGGTGGAGCGGCGGATTTCGCTTTAACGGATAACGGTAAACAGCAGGCACACACATTTATTAGTAAGATAGCGAGTTGGAATATAGGGAGAATTTATACCAGTCCATACAAAAGAGCTTTACAGACGGCAGAGATTATAAAAGAAAAATGCGGATGCTCATTAGAGATTGTTGATGATATAAGAGAAATAAATACATATGGCATTCTATCAGGAGTCAATAAAGAACTGGCTAAAGAGATTTTTGCTTACTATCTGGCGAAAGAGGAGTACAAAGACTTTGGATATTATAAACGGAAAGCCTTTTATGGAGGAGAAGAACCCATCGATTTCGATAATCGGGTGCATAATGGAATGGAATATATCTTGGATGATTCTAGTGGGATGAAGGAAATAGCAATTGTTACACATGGCGGAACATATAGGAGCTTATTTTGGAATATTCTAAATGTCAGGGAGAAGATAAGAGGGCTGGAACACTTGGCATATACAGTAATTGATTATACCAATAGTGGCTTTGCTATTGAGGAGATGAAAGGCATCTATTTTGAAAAATAGGAGGATAGGTATGGAATATTTTGATGTTTTAGATGAGAATGGAAATAAAACAGGAAAGACAAAAGAAAGAAAGGCTGTTCATAAAGATGGCGATTGGCACAAAGCGGTACATATTTGGATTATAAATGATAAATGTGAATTGCTGCTACAAAAAAGGAGTCTCAATAAAGATAGCAGTCCCAACATGTGGGATATTTCTAGCGCAGGACATCTATCGGCAGGGGAGGACAGTGTAACGGGTGCGATTAGAGAGCTAAAAGAAGAATTGAACATTGATATCAATGGTGGGGAACTTGAGTTTTTGGCAACCATTCAAAAACCAGGTGGCCATAAGAAGGATCGAATCAATAATGAGTTTGACGACGTATATCTGCTTCCGCTTAATATTGATATTGAGGATATAAGGATACAAGAGAAAGAAATATCGGAAGTAAAATTTGTACATTATAAAAGATTAGAAGAAATGGTACAAAATAAGGAAAAGGATCTACTCATTCATCAAGAAGAGTTTGATCTATTATTTAAAATAGTAAGAGAAAGATACATGTAAAGGAGAAGAACGTATGGGAAAAGAAGAGCTAATCGATGTTTTGGACGAAAATGGAGTAAAATTGGGTAAAGTACTTACACGAAGAGAAGTGCACAGGGGGGGACTCTGGCATAGGGCGATTGTAGTAGCAGTTGTCAATGATAAAAATCAAATTCTATTACAGAAAAGGTCAGCCACCAAAGACAAGAACCCAAATATGTGGGATATTTCGGTTGCGGGTCACATATCGGCTGGGCAGGATGCACTATCTGCCGCTGCAAGAGAGATCAATGAAGAGGTGAGTATCAACCTAGGGTTTCATATAGACATAAAAGATTTTAGGTATATGTATTCTTTTAGAAAAGAGCAAGTATTTAGTGAAAATTATATAGAAAGACAGTTTTATGATTTTTTTATCTTAAGAAAATCAGATATTGACATTTCAAATATTTGCCTTCAGCTAAGCGAGGTCTCGGAAGTAAAATTTGTTGAGATTAGTGAACTAATACGAATGATAGAAAATGGGGAGATGGTTGAACGCGGTGAGGTGTATACTGAATTAACGAATCACCTGTTCAGAGTCTAGAGGTATATGTCGATCAGTTGAGTCAGCAAATAAAACACATCTATAATGGGATGTGTTTTTTAATGGGTGTGATTCCCTAGTATGAAATCAGTATATAGATTCATTTTATTTGCTTTAATAATTATCTACATTGATAAGGAACGGATTATCATAAGTGCTTAAGAGTGCACTTGTTTTTTTAAGCAAGCAATGGTTTCTTCACTAATCACGTGCTCGATTTTACAGCAATCAATTTCAGCGGTTTCTTTTGAGACGCCGATCTGCAGAAGAAAATTGTAGATCAACATGTGTTTAGCATATACCTCTTTTGCCAACTTCCTTCCTTTCGCTGTAAGTTCAATACCGCTATAACTTGTTTTTTCAATGAGTCCCTTCTTTTGTAGTTCATCCATCGCCTTATGAACAGCGGGCTTTGAGACAGAAAGCTGCGTCGCAATCTGAATAGATTTTACGGTTTTGCTTTCTTGTTCTAATATATAAATGGCCTCGATATAGTCCTCAATCGATTTCGAAAGTTGCATCGCAAACTCCTCTTTTTTAAAGTATACCATACAAGGAGAAAAAGGCAAGAAAAAGTTAATCTAATTTAACTTTCTGCTTGACATTTCAAAATAGAGGGTTTAAAATGTTAATTATAGTTAACTTATTGGAGGAAGAGATGAAAAAGAAGGAAAATAGGTTGAAAATTGGTGAAACGGGACACTTGAGCGATTTACAAGTAGGGCAAAGGGCTCTGGTATGCGGCTTGCACATTGATAGGCCAGAGCTCAGGAGGCGGCTTTTAGACATGGGGATTACAAGAGGGACAAAAATTCTCATTAAAAAAATCGCGCCCATGGGGGATCCAGTTAGTGTGGAGTTAAGAGGATATGAGCTTTGTATAAGAAAAGAAGATATGAAAAACATTGATATTGAGGTGATCGAATGAAAGTAGCACTTGTTGGAAATCAAAATAGCGGGAAGACGATGCTTTTTAATCTTCTAACCGCTTCTCATCAGAAGATTGGAAATTGGCCGGGTGTAACGATTGAAAAAAAATCAGGAAAAATAAAGGGAACAGATATTGAGTTAGTTGATTTACCGGGCATTTACTCTCTAAGTCCGTATACAGTAGAAGAAGAGATTGCAAGAAAGTTTGTGCTAGAAGAAAAACCAGATGTGGTGATTAACATTGTGGATGCGACCAGCACGGAAAGAAGTCTCTATTTAACAACACAATTATTAGAGCTAGGAACCAAGATCATTGTGGCATTAAATATGACGGATTTATTAGAGAAAAAGGGATTAACCATCAATGAAGAGATTCTCTCAGAAGAATTGGGTGTACCGGTTATTAAAATATCGGCCCTAAAAAATACAGGGATTAAAGAATTAAAAGAAGAGGTCCTTAAAAAAAGCGAGAAAGAAAACGCTTTGATTAAAATATATCATGCGGATATTGAAGAGATGATTCACGAAATACAAGAATATTTACAGATTGAAAGTCGTTTTATCGCTGTAAAGATTTTAGAGAATGATAGGATGTATGCAAAGTATCAGGAACAAATCATTCGAAAAAGTAGAGAAAAAATAGAAGGCAAATATGAGATGGAAATTGAGGAAGTGATTGCCAACGCAAGATATGATGCCATTGTACAAATCAAGCAAAAATGCCTGATCAAGAAAGAGACTTCAACGACATTTTCTGAACGTCTGGATAAACTTTTTTTGAATAAATGGATCGCTTTTCCCATTTTCATTTTGGTTATGTTTTTGGTCTATTATCTATCTGTGGGTGTAGTGGGCACCTTTACGGTTGACTTCATGAGCTCTCTTATTGAGACGGTTTCGGAGCTGACAAAGGCAGGGCTTATGAAAATAGGAACTTCTGAGTGGGTGGTCAGTCTTGTGGTGGATGGGATCATTGCCGGAGTGGGAGCAATTCTTACTTTCATCCCACAACTCATTATTTTGTTTTTATGTATTTCCATTCTGGAGACAACAGGATATATGTCCCGTATTACTTTTTTGCTTGATCGGTTGTTTAAGAGATTCGGTTTAAGTGGAGAAACGCTTATTCCATTTATCGTTGGTCTAGGATGTAGTGTTCCTGCCATCTTATCAACCAGAGTCATAAAGGATCAAAAAGAAAGAGAGCTTTCCATCATGCTTACACCATTTATTCCCTGCAGCGCTAAACTGCCGATCATCGCTTTGTTTACGGGATATTTTTTTGGAGCCCGTTCGGGGATCGTATCCGCTTCTCTCTACTTTTTTGCTATCCTGGTTATCCTAGTTTCTGCCTTTATCATACAAAAGCTATTTATGATACATCACGGAACGACCTTTATTTCAGAACTACCAGAGTACAAAATGCCAAGCGCACGATATGTGGCAAAAGATGTATGGGATAAAACGATTGAGTTTATTAAAAGAGCGGGAACCATTATCTTATTATGTTCGGTTGCCATCTGGTTTTTACTATCTTTCTCATGGAGATTAGAGTACGGAGTGGTAGTCGAAGAGAGTATTTTGGCCAGCATTGGAAATACGTTGTCTTGGATATTCTATCCGATTCTTGGCGTTTACAGCTGGGAGGCGACCGTCTCAGCTGTGCAAGGATTGATTGCAAAAGAACAAGTCATTTCATCAATGACCATTATAGCAGGATTGTCGGAAGGCACTTCTATCTTTGCGCAAGGGGCCTTTGGGTTTTTTACGGCGCATAGTGCCTACGCATTTATGATCTTTAATCTTTTTAGTGCACCCTGTTTTGGCGCAATTGGGGCTATGGGAAGAGAGTTTGGTTCTACTCAAAAACTATTAAAAGCAATTTGCTTTCAGACAGCTCTTGCCTGGATACTGGCTGCGTTAGTGTACCAATTTGGTACATGGATAGGAGGAGCCCTTCTATGAGCTTGGCAGACTTTATCATTCTAAGCATCCTTGCTTTGATATTGGGTTATATCATTTATAGACAATGTTTTCGAAAAGATAAGGACGTATGCGGTCATTGTCCCTACAAGAAAGAGGGATGCGATTGCGGAGAGAAAAAATAATGACTCCATTATTCCTATAAATATTAAAAAAACACATTTACAATATAAGCAAATGTGTTTTTATTTATGTTGACGATGGGACTTGAACCCACACGGTCTCCCATAGGCTCCTTAGACCTACGCGTCTGCCATTACGCCACGTCAACATGTATTCTTATTATAATAGAAAGAAGCAAAAAATTCAAGGAGATGGATGAAAAAAGTCAAAATTCTCTTTTCATTTACAAAAAAGATGATATAATGAAGAAAACTAGAGAGAGGGAGCTACCTTTATGAGTACTTTAGAGGGAATTATCGTTATTAATAAGGACATGGGATTTACCTCCCAAGACGTGGTGAGTAAGGTGAAATCGCTCACAAAGTGTGAAAAGGTGGGCCATACCGGGACGTTAGATCCAGACGCACAAGGCGTTTTGGTGGTGTGTTTAGGAAATGCGACCAAGATATCAGAATATCTTCTTGAAAAGGATAAGGAATATATTGCGACCATGAAGCTCGGGGTTGTGACTGATACACAGGACATGAGTGGAAAGATCATTAACGAGGTGAGGGAGTTTAAGTTAGAAGAAGAAGAGATTATAAAGTGTGTGGAGGGATTTCTTGGCGAATATATGCAAACGCCTCCCATCTATTCCGCAGTAAAGATCAAAGGTAAGAAGCTTTATGAGTACGCCAGAAGTGGGGAAGCAGTCAAGATACCGGCAAGACGGGTAGAGATCAAAGAGATTGAGGTTTTACGGATCAATCGGGATGAGGTGGATATAAGGGTGCTATGTACCAAAGGAACCTACATTCGAACTTTATGCTATGATATTGGAAAGAAATTAAAGGTAGGAGCTTGCTTAAAGGCTTTGAATCGAACAAGGTCGGGGATTTTTACATTGGAGGACGCTATTCGGCTCGAGTCACTAGCAGATATGATCAAGGCAGGGGTGATGGACCGAATCATTAAACCGATCTCGATTGTGTTCGGTGACTATGAAAGGCTAGAGGTAAAAAAAGAATCGTATAAAAAGCTGATCAATGGAAATAAGTTGAATGTATCTGATTTTTTAAATGATGCTATTAAATTAGAAGAAAAAGTGTATACTATCTATTATGAAGACCGGTTCTGTGCTTTATACAGAGGAAATAGGGCAGAAGATAAAATAGAGTTAAAATCAGAGAAAATGTTTTTGGGAGGGAATTTGTGAAAAAATTATTATGTTTCTTAGGTTTGCTTATATTCTTAGTGGGATGCACGCCAAATGAGAATGTGGAAAATATAGATAACACGGATAAGACGGTAGAGGAGGAAAACGAGGTAAAGCTAACGCCAGAAGAGATTATTGAACAATACAAACCGAATGAGATTGGAGATATTCCGGTGTTGATGTATCATGCCATTCAAAACAATCCTCCAACTGAATATCAAAGGGGAATCGATGATTTTAAGAAGGATCTGCAATATTTTTATGATAACAATTACAGACCCATATCGATGCAGGATTTCGTGAACTTTAACATCACAACCCCACCAGGGACGACACCTTTTGTATTGTGTTTCGACGATGGGCTTTCGGAATCGTTCTCTTTAGTAGAAGAAAATGGAGTATTTGTGCCAAAGAAAGACACAGGGATTTATATATTAGAAGAATTTGTGCGCGAGCATCCGGATTTTGGTAAAGCGGCGATTTTATACATCAACGGGCATACCAGTACGTTTGATGGAGCAGGTACGTATACACAAAGACTAAACTGGCTAGTGGATCACGGATATGAGCTAGGGAATCATCTGGATACCCATCCCTATTTAAACAGAATCGGCGGGGAACAAATCACAAAAGAAGTGGGGAAGGTAGATAAGATGATTAAAGAGGCGGTGCCTGGAATCAAGCTCGATACCATTGCTTATCCTTTTGGAATTAAGCCGAGCGATGAAAACATTCGGTATATACAAAATGGAGTGTACGACGGAAATGAGTATGCTTATGTGATGGCATTCCGAGCAGGACCAAGTACGGTAAGACAAATGCCTGTGATCCATGTGGATTTTATGCCTTGGAATGTCCCTAGACTCCGTGGAAATGAAGGAGAGGAGAATGGGGCCGATCTTTGGGGATATTTAAAAAAATATGAGACACGTCCTGAACAACGATACATTTCGGATGGAGATCCAAAAACGGTTACCATACCAGAGACTCTTGAAAAAAATATTAATGTCGAAAAGATAGGGGATAAGAAAATAATCACATATTGAGGGTTGGTATGACAATAAAAGATAAGAAAAACAAAAAAATATTAAGACAGTTAGTTGTAAACAATGTGGCGTTTATCCTGATACTATCAGTTGTTCTGATAATCTGGTTTCTGATAAGCTCATTTTTTGGTGGATCCAAAGGGTATATTGAGGCCAAAATCACCATTCCAAGAGGAGCGGGGACTAAAGCAATTGCAAGAATCCTAAAAGAAAATAAGATTATCACCAATGAGTTTGTTTTTGTAAATGAGAGTAAGAAAAAAGGATATGACGGAAAATATAAGTATGGTGATTTTATCTTAAATAACCAAATGACGCGAGAAGAACTTATGGAAGCGCTCAATACAAATGGTAGTTTTGAATCAGGTAATCGTTTTACCATCCCAGAAGGGTATACGTTAAAACAGATTGCAGAGAGGCTTGAGGAACAGGGGTTTACTACGAGAGAGGATTTTTACAATGCGGCGAAGAGAACAGACTACGACTATCCATTTCTAGCAAACCTTCCAAAAAACAATGACTTTTATTTAGAAGGCTATTTGTTCCCTAATACGTATGAGGTCAGAAAGGGAGCAGGTGTTGAGGAGATCATCGAAAAAATGTTGGATGGATTTGCAGCACAGTATGATCCATCTCATGAGGAAATGGCAAAAAAGCTGGGATATAGTTATCATGAGATCGTCATTATTGCCTCTATGATTGAAAGAGAAGTGGCAAGAGAAGATGAACGAAGAAGGGTAGCAGGTGTCATCTACAACCGACTTGCAAAGCGTGAATTATTGCAATTTTGTTCTACGGTTCAATACATCTTGGGAGAGCCACATGCAAAACTTTATGAGGCGGATTTACAGATTGATTCACCGTATAACACCTACAAATATACAGGCCTTCCGGTTGGTCCGATATCCAATCCGGGGTCAGCTTCAATTCTTGCGGCATTAGACCCAGAGAAACATGATTATTTTTACTTTGTTTTAATGGATGATCAAACAGGACAGCATTATTTTTCCAAGACATTTTTGGAGCATGTGAATGCAAAAAATAGATATCTAGCTGAATAAATGAGTACCAAAACTACTATAATAGAAGTGATTATAGTCGTGGAGGTATGATATGGAGATTGTAGAAAAAATAGGTTTTGCAGAAAGACTAGAGGTTAAAAAGAAAGAAAAAGAAGAGCAAAAGGGACGGGAAAATTTGATCAGAGAGATCAAGGCGATTGAGATGGAGCTTGCAGACATCAATCACAAAATCAATTTTACTTCAGATGTTGACTTGATTGATTCCTTTATTTACGAAATACAGGCATTGCAAAAAAAACATGAGTATTTATATAAACAGATTCGGAATATATAAAAAAAGAGTGCAGATGCACTCTTTTAAGCTGCCTTTCTAACAATACGGATTGGTTTTTCAATAAAATCTTTATTTTTTCCTGAGAACACCGCAATGGTGATTACCGCTGCGAGCAGTGTTAAGACGAGCATAACAGATAGAACTTTGTGATACAGTACAATTCCGGTATATTGCGAGTTAAATAATTTTAAAACAATCTCATAAATGATATCCGCATAGAAAATCCCAACTGCGTAGAAGGTTTGGTAGACCGTTGTGGTCAAACCGTAGATATGCTTGGAAAAAGGTTGAGCGGCTGCTTTCAATAAGATGATGTAAAGGATACCATATCCCAAACCATTTAATGCGTGAGCATAAAAGAGTATCAGTGGATTGGTCGTTACACAGGCAATTACCAAAAAGCTTGCCATGAGTAAGAAGCCCAAAATGAGTGTCTTTAAGATGCCAATTTTCTTTCTTAGATAGATTCCAAGAGTGGTTCCAGTGATGAGCTGGCAAAATGCAAAGATAACATCCAGATAGGCGATGTAGAAGGGTTGCATGTTGATCTCCGGAGTTTGTACCATGGCCACCATGTTGGTACCGCTGGAAGCAAATTTAATAAAGGACAACACAAAACCTAAAAAGCAGATGACCATAAAGTTGGTATTCGAAAAGTAAATACTCAAATATTTTATCCTAAATGGGCTTCTGGCTCTTTTCTTTTCCTTATAAAATAAGAGAAGAAAGAAAGCAATGGCGCTCAAAACGGCGGACATTTGCCATAAGAACACATAGTTTTTGGTTTCTGGAACAATCGCCATATATTGAAAGGGTGCCACAATAAATTCCGCAACTAAAGGTGCAATTGACAGAATGGAGGCGGCAACGATGGTGTGCTTCCTAGAAAAATTCGAGATGAACATCCCATTAAATAAAGGCACCAGGGAGGATGCAATTCCGATCATAATCGATGAAAAGTACAAAGTCTCAAGAACCGGATGATTGGCAACCAGGTAGGAGCTTAGAAAAAACAATCCGACAATGGGTAACAGGATAAAGCGTTTATCCTTTAGCTTCTTATTGGCAATGAAAATTGGAAAACGAGAAAGAATAGAAAACAGACCATTTGTAGCAATAATACTTACGGCGAGCGCCTCGGTTAGTTGTAAACCACCATAGTCGATATCCGCAAGGGCAAAGGCCTTTCTATAGCTTCTCATAATGACAATACTACTCCAAAAAATAGCGAGTAATAAGAAAACAAAAAGTTGTTTTTTCTTTAGATGAAATTTTCTAATCATATAGAAACCAAGGCCAATCGAAAAGAAAACAATAAAGATGTTGATCAGCATTTTATTGTCTGCAAAAATGACCCTGGAGCTTTCGTCAATATAATACAACATTCTATCTAGTTCCATATATTTCTCCTTTATACTCTATTATAGGAATTATTTTTTAATGGTCAAGTAAAATCAATAATTTATTTGAACCAAAGCATTAGAGCAAAATCAGACTAAATTTTGGGTTGACAAGGTCAAAAATATGCGATAGACTTGGATTAATAACGAAAAGGGGACAAAAATATGTTGGATTTAAATTTGATTCGGGAAGACGCGAAAGCGGTGACCGAGAAACTAAAAAAAAGAAATTATGAAGTCGATTTTACGGAACTGCTTTTGTGGGATAAAGAAAGAAGAGAACTCCTTGTAAAAGTGGAGAATATGAAAGCGGAAAGAAACAGAACAACAGAGGAGATCTCAAGGCTAAAAAAAGAGGGACAAAACGCAGAAGAAAAAGTGAGTGAAATGAAAAGGCTGGGAGATGAGATCAAACAACTGGATGAAAAAGAAGGAGCGTTGGATGAAAAGATTAAAGACTTTATCGCTCGATTACCCAATATTCCGGCTGACGATGTAATAGCGGGTGGAAAAGAAAATAACAAGATGATCTCAACTTATAAAGAAAGACCAAACTTTTCGTTCAAGATAAAGGATCATGTTGAATTAGCAACAACACTTGGTTTGATTGACTATGAACGGGGCGTTAAGATGGCTGGAGCAGGGTTTTGGGCCTATATAGGAACGGGGGCTATACTAGAGTGGGCTTTGCTCAACTATTTTGTTGAGACCCATATCAAAGATGGTTATGAATTTATACTGCCTCCACATATCTTAAGCTACGAATCGGGATTTACAGCAGGGCAATTTCCTAAGTTTATTGATGATGTGTTTAAGGTGGAATCGGAGGAAGATACCGTCCGCTTCTTGCTTCCGACTGCAGAAACCGCTCTCATTAACTTCCATCGAAATGAAATCTTAGATGAAGAAGATCTGCCTAAGAAATATTTTTCCTACACACCATGCTACCGTAAAGAGGCGGGAAGCTATCGAAAAGAGGAAAGGGGAATGATCCGTGGCCACCAATTTAACAAAGTAGAAATGTTCCAATACACCACGCCTGAGACCAGCGATGCGGCGCTTGAAGAGCTGATTAAGAAGGCAGAGGACCTTGTACGGGGACTTGGACTTCACTTTCAAACGAGTAAGCTTGCTGCGGAGGATTGCAGCGCCTCTATGGCGAAAACTTATGACATCGAGGTCTGGATTCCGAGCATGGAGATTTATAAGGAGGTCAGCTCCTCTTCGAATGCAAAGGATTACCAAGCAAGACGCGGAAACATGAAATTTAGAAGAAAAACGGACAAGAAGGTAGAATATATCCACACACTCAATGCCTCAGGTCTTGCAACAAGTAGAATTATTCCGGCCATCTTAGAACAATATCAGCAGGAGGATGGCAGCGTCATTGTACCAGAGGTGCTTAGAAAATGGGTGGGAGTAGATGTATTGAAACCAAAAAAATAGAGAGGAAAGCGGAAATTACCGCTTTTTCTTTTATCATCTTGCATTTTTCATCCAGTTTATATATAATGTGAAAAAAGGAAAATGATATGCAAAAGGAAACAGATAAGTATACGGTTGTGGTTTGTTTAGATGCCAGCTTAACAAGGATTGTGACGAGGTTTAGAGATAAGGATCCTTGGTGTGGGTATAAGAATTTTCCGGGTGGTAAATTTTTGATTGGGGAGGACGCCAAGGATTGTTTAAAAAGAGAATTATTTGAGGAGACTGGGCTGGATATTCCGACAGAAGAGATTCACTTTCTAAGAAGAGATGTGGACGAGGGAAAAAAAGACTTACACATATATTACACAATCTTAGCACAAGAAGCAGATGAGTATAAGCTGGTGGAGGAAGGAGCTAGGGAACTCCTTACTTGGGACTATGTGGATGACCTTTTTCTATCATCGGATGACTATGTACCAGATGTTCCAGAGATTGTAGGAGAGGTGTTGCGACTCTCTCTTACACAATCAGAATGCGAATAATAAGGCCACAATTGTGACCTACTATTCTGGGCTTTCAATCTCCTTTAGGAAGTCTTGCAAGACCTTGGCGTGCTTTCCCTCGGTTTTGGCGAAGTCACCAAAACACTTTTTTAGTTTTTTGTCTTCCACCATTTGTGAGTAGTTCATGTAATCTCTCACGCGTTCCTGAGTGTCTAGCAATGCCTTTTTGAGATAATCTTCTTTATCCATATACATTTTTATCACCTCTTATGTTAACTTATCCCAAAACAACAATATTATGCGCGATTCATTTTGATAAACACATCAAATTTGGTTCTATTTTTTCTTGTCCTATAATAGTATTCACATGATAGGATAAAAAACAAAAAACACTCTTGACATTTAAAATGCAAAAGTGTACAATGACTAATGTTAGCACTCAAGACAAATGAGTGCCAGAAAATAAAAAAGGAGGCGTATTCGTATGAAATTAAAACC
>JAVBPT010000014.1:0-40260 GCA_031549455.1 Eubacteriales bacterium | reverse complement strand
AAAAAACGATGGACCTTACAAAACTTGTAATCCTTTTTGAGAATGCGGATATGATTATTGTTCATAAACCAATCAATATGCTTGTCTATCAAGATGAGAAGAGTGACCAGGAAGAGGCGACGCTTCTTGAACTGATTACCTCCTATTTGGAAAAGAAAGAGGATCCAACCTACCTAAAATCGAAAGAGATGAATTTTATGCCGACAGTGTGTAACAGGCTAGACCGGAATACAGAGGGCTTAATCATCGTTTGTAAAAACTTTATAACCACACAAAAAATGAATGAGATGATTAAGAAAAATCAGATTGAAAAGCGATACCTTTGTGTTGTAAAAGGAACGATGAGAAATACTTTTGAACGCATAGAAGGCCATATGAGCAAAGATGAAAAGAGTAATAAGGTCAAAATTTATGAAGAAGAGAAGAAGGGGACAAAAGAGATTATAACGGAATATCAGGTCTTAAAACAGAACGAAGAGATAAGCCTCCTTGAGATTAATCTGATTACCGGTAGGAGCCATCAGATTAGAGCCCATCTTGCATACATAGGGAATCCGATTGTTGGTGATCTTAAATATGGAGAGCATGAGATCAATAAGCGATTTATGAAAGAATATAAGGTGAAAAATCAGTTGCTTTGTGCATATAAGCTAAAGATAGAGGGAAAAGAGTACAAAATCCATACAAATTATGACCGTTTTTTCAAGTAGAAAGAAGTGATTAAACCAGAAAATTTGGAAAATACAAAATATAACAAAAGTCCGACAGGAGGTCTTGTCAAGGGACTTTTTTTGTGTTATTATCAACCTTAGAGGTGGACAATCATGGGAAGAAAAAATAAGAAAAAAAGCAAAGAATTGGAAACAACATTAAGCAACATAAAAAAAGAAGTGATTGGGATATTGATTATTGCACTTGGGACACTTGCGGGTATTAGTATTTATATCACTCAAAATGGATTTGTGATGGATTATCTCAACCAAATTGTCACATCCATTTTTGGTGTAAGTGCTTATATGTTGCCAATCTTTTTAATTATCTATTCTGTCGTTGTATTAAACAACGAGGAATCGACATTTTCGATCAAACCATTCGCTTTGATCACGGTTATGTTGGGATTTTATTCTTCGTGTGTCTATGTCTTTAATTATGATAATCCAATTCCGGTGGAATCTTCTGCCGGATATTTGGGAGATTTTTTTGGTATGGCGCTTGTGAATGTCTTCGGTAAATTGGGTTCTTATGTGGTGATTGCCTGTTCAATTATTGTGCTTTTCATCCTACTAACCAAAAAGTCGGTTGTGAAAGCGGTTAAGACGGGTGTGCATACTGCAATGGAGACCACAGAAAAGGGAGCAGGCTTCTTGAAAAAGACAGCACATGATTATATGTCTTTAGATGACATGGAGTTGCCGAAGCTAACCAAGGATTTGTCCAAATTTGATATCCACATCGCGGAAGAAGATGTGATACCGGAAGAAGAGGAAGAAGAAGAAGAGATTGTTGTAAAGAAACCAAGAAAAGATTTGGTTATAAAAATGTTTGGAGAAGAAGAAACGCGAGATCTTGTGGAACGATTTAGAAAAAAGAAGGAAATGCCTTCGGTTGATCTATCCTTTTGGGAAAACTCACTCCAAGATGAAGAAATAGAGGAAATGGAGGAGGAGGAAAAGCCGAGGAGAAAAAGGAAAGCAAAGCAAGAAACGCTGGAGGAAGAATACGAAGAGAATGACGAAGAAGAAGTGGAATATGTAGAGTATACCTTCCCAAGTATAAAGTTGTTAAAGAATGTGGCCAATAAGGGAGGGGGACGTAAGAACGAGGCCAAAAGAAATTCGGCTCTTCTAGAACAAACCCTCGCTAGTTTTGGCGTGAATGCAAAAGTGATTAACTGTACACAAGGCCCAACGGTGACGCGCTATGAACTTCAACCAGAAAGTGGGGTAAAGGTAAGCAGAATTGTGAATCTTGCAGACGACATTGCGCTGAATCTTGCGGCGGCAGGAGTCCGAATTGAAGCACCAATCCCCGGTAAGGCAGCAATCGGAATCGAGATTGCAAACCCTGAACCACAAATGGTGGGTTTGCGGGAAGCGATTGAGTCGGATGAGTTTAATCAGGCGAAATCAAAGCTTTCGGTATGTCTTGGAAAGGGAATTGACGGGAAACCAGCCATTATAGACTTGGCTAAAATGCCTCACTTATTGATTGCAGGTGCGACGGGATCAGGTAAAAGTGTGTGCATCAATTCCATTATCGCAAGTATCCTTTATAAATCCTCGCCAGATGAGGTAAAACTTCTGATGGTGGATCCAAAGGTGGTAGAACTCAAGGTATATAACGGCATTCCGCATCTGCTCATTCCTGTCGTGACCGATCCAAAGAAAGCAGCAAGTGCTCTAAACTGGGCGGTTGCTGAGATGCTTTCGCGATATAAGATCTTTGCAGAAAACAATGTGAAGAATCTAGCTGGATATAATGAATATGCTGAAAACAACGAAATGGAAAAGATGGCTCAGATCGTCATTATAATTGATGAGCTCGCAGACCTTATGATGTCTTGCCCAAAAGAGGTAGAGGATGCAATCTGCAGACTGGCACAGATGGCAAGGGCCGCAGGCATGCACCTTATTATTGCAACCCAAAGACCTTCTGTGGATGTTATTACAGGTCTGATTAAAGCCAACATCCCATCCCGAATCGCCTTTGCGGTTTCTTCAGCGGTGGATTCAAGAACCATCTTGGATCTTGGCGGAGCAGAAAAATTGTTGGGTAAAGGGGATATGTTATACTATCCGGTGGGTGCAAGCAAACCAACCCGGATACAGGGTGCCTATGTATCTGAAGATGAAATTGAAAAGATTGTTGATTTTATCAAGGAAACCTGTGAAATAGAGTATGATGAGGAGGTCATTTCGGAAATTACATCCACCAAGAAAAACACCGAGGAGACCGGAGAAGGGGATGGTGACGAGCTTTTAAAGGAGGCGATCGAGCTGATTCGAAACAAGGAAAAGGCTTCCATATCTATGTTCCAGAGAGCCTTTAGAATTGGATTTAATCGAGCAGCAAGACTGATGGAGGAGCTTGAAGACAAAGGAATCGTGGGACCGGATGAGGGAACCAAACCAAGAAAAATTTTATTAGATGATGTGGACGAGGCATAGAAAGGATTTTTTGTGGAAGAAAAGAGAATCATTTCAGCTGATTTGAGAATTGAGGATAAAGAAAATGAAGTAGGTCTTAGACCTACTCAGTTTGCCGACTATGTGGGACAGGAGAAGATTAAACAAAATTTGTGTGTGTTTATTGATGCGGCCAAAAAGAGAAAAGAGGCTTTAGATCATGTGCTTTTATACGGTCCACCAGGACTTGGAAAGACAACACTTGCGGGAATCATCGCCAATGAGATGGGAAGTAAAATGCGTCTTAGCGCGGGGCCTGCAATTGAAAAACCAGGAGACCTTGCTTCAATTTTGACCAACCTAAAAGAGAATGACGTGTTGTTTATAGATGAGATCCATAGATTAAATAAGGTCACAGAGGAGGTCTTATATACTGCGATGGAAGACTATGCAATCGATATAGTGATCGGAAAGGGACCAAACGCAAAATCATTGCGAATTGATCTCCCGCCTTTTACACTTATTGGTGCGACTACGCGAGCGGGGCTTTTGAGCGCACCCCTTAGAGATCGATTTGGGATCTTGCATAAGTTAGAGTTTTATGATGAGAAAGAGCTTGAAAAAATCATAAAAAGATCGGCTAGCATCTTGGGAATAGAGATTGATCCAAAAGGGATTGTGGAGATTGCGAGGCGGTCAAGGGGCACACCAAGGATCGCAAACCGGCTTTTAAAGCGGGTGAGGGATTTTGCTGAGGTGAAATATGATGGTGAGATTACCAAGGAAGTGGCTGATTTTGCTCTGGACGCACTCGAGATAGACCGATTGGGGTTAGATGATTTGGACCGAAAGTATTTGAGCTGTATTATTGAAAAATATACAGGGGGACCGGTGGGTCTTGAAACGATTGCCACCTCGATTGGCGAAGAAGTGGAGACGGTGGAAGAGGTGTATGAACCCTATCTAATTAAGCTGGGATATATTAACCGAACGGCGAGGGGAAGAATGGCAACAGATCTTGCTTATAAACATTTAGGAATAGGTTCATCCTAAAAAATGAATAATATACTTAAACCGAGTGTTGACTATTTTTAAAATAGCGATATAATGATAAAAAGTTTTAGATACATAAATGTAGGAGGAAAGAAACAAATGAAGAATACCAAAGCAAAGGCGATCTTAAAAATACTTGCAGTAATCATTGTAACAGCGGTTATTGCTACATTTGCATTATTGCCAAGTGAAATCATTTATAAAAAGGCGCCTGTGGTGGACAAGCAAGATGAAACCGCAGCACAAGACGAAACAACCGAAGAAGAGGAAGATGTGGTAGAAGAACAAGATGAGGATGAGGTGGAGAATGATACACCAGAGGAGGAAGCTACTACACCTGAGCAGGATAAAAGCTTTAAAAATCGAATTAGTTATCAAAATGTAAAACTCGGTCTCGATCTTGCGGGAGGAGTGAGTGTTGTATACGAGGCTCCAAAAGAGGCTTCTGACGAAGAGATGAAGGCAGCGGTTGAGCTTCTGGTAACCAGGCTTACATTTGCCGGGCACACAGAGGCTGAGGTTGCAAGACAAGGATCAAACCGAATTCGTGTAGAACTTCCAGGTGTGAGCGATCCGCAAGCAGCGGTTCGTGAAATTGGAAGAACAGCAGAGTTAAAGTTTTATGGCCTTTTTCAAGAAGGATATCAAATCTTACCGATTCAGGGAGAAGAAGATTCTTCGGCTCAATACGTGATCCTTAAGGAGTCTACAGAATCAGAACAAGGGTACGAAGTTTATACAGGAGCCAATATTGCTGAGATTGCAGAACTGGTTATTTCCGGCAAGGATATTACCACAGCAAGTAAGCAATATGGAAGCTTTAGTCAAACCAGTGGGACAGAACCGTATGTAAAACTTGAGCTATCCAGCGAGGGAACTACAAAGTTTGCGGAAGCAACCAAAAAATACAAATCCAACTTCATCGCGATTGTATTAGATGAAGATATTATTAGCATACCAAGGGTAAATGACGAAATCACAAGTGGTGTTGCAAATATTACAGGGATGAGAAATGATAAGGAAACGGATGCATTAGCAAATCTAATTAAATCGGGGGCACTTCCATTTAAACTTGAGCCAATTGAAACCAGCATTATTGGAGCGCGTCTTGGGCAAGATGCGTTGACAAGAAGCGTACAAGCAGGCATAATCGGTATTGTGCTTGTACTCATTTATATGTTAATCGTCTTTAGATTGCCGGGTTTTGTTGCTGATTTAGCGCTCACGACCTACCTGTCTCTTGTTATGGTTGCCCTATCCGGATTTAGTGTTACACTTACACTTCCAGGTATTGCGGGAATTGTACTCTCTGTGGGTATGGCAGTGGATGCAAATGTGATCATTTTTGCCAGAATTAAAGAAGAGGTAAGGCTTGGAAAGACGTTGGCTTCTTCTGTAGAAGCTGGGTTTAAGAAGGCACTTAGTGCCATCATAGATGGAAACGTAACCACCCTTATTATGGCCGGAATTCTATATTGGCAAGGGACGGGTCCAATTAGAGGATTTGCCCAAACCTTGACGATTGGGATTGTAATTTCGATGTTTACAGCACTTGTTATTACAAAGATGTATCTTGTTTCCCTTATGCATCTTGGCATTAAGAATCCGTGGTTATATGGCGTTCCTGCTACTACGCAAAGCACCATCTCACGAGATGAACTAAATAAAAAAGCACAAAAGAATAAAAAGAGGGGATAGGTGATAGACATGAAAATTATAAAAAATATGAAAATTTTCTTTACATTATCGACCGTAGTCATTTTGCTTGGGCTTGGTTTTGCTTTATATTATAAATTTGCAAAAGACATGCCGGTATTGAACTACGGTATCGAGTTCACCGGCGGATCGGTTGTAACAGTGGATATCGGTAAAGCATATGACAAAAAGGATATCGAGGAAATTGTATATGGTATTACAGGTAGCACAAAGGCACAAATACAAGAAGTGCAAGAAAGCAATGAAGTGATTATAAAACTGGCAAGTAGAACAGGAAATGAGACCATTAAGGTAGAAACTTCTGCAAATGTTGAGGATGAAGTTGCACAAGAAATAGAGGAGAACACAGATGGTATAAAGACCAATAAGGAAATTATTGACGCAATCAATGGGACAAAAAGGGAAAGTGACTCAGATGCGGACCTTGTGTTCAATGCTTTAAAGCAGAAATATGACCTTGAAAATGATGCGCTCATCAATATTTCGGATATTTCAGCGGTGGTTAGTTCTGAATTACAAAGAAATGCAATTGTATCAGTTGTTCTTGGAATGATTGTGATGTTGGCTTATATTGCATTTCGGTTTAGCGATTATCGTTTTGGAATTAGTGCGATCGTGCCATTACTTCACAACGTTTTGGTTGTGATATCATTCTATGCCATCTTTAGAATACCGGTTGGAAATGCATTTATTGCAGCAATCCTTACGATTGTGGGGTATTCGATTAATGATACCATTGTTGTATTTGATAGAATTAGAGAAAACAGAAGATATAGCGCCAAAAGGGATGTGGCAGAGCTCGTGGACACAAGTATTAACCAAGTTTTTTCAAGAACCATTCACACCTCAATCACAACCCTCTTATCCATTCTAATCCTTTATATTATGGGTGTTGAGACCATCCGCGAATTCACTTTACCACTTCTTGTGGGCATTGTTGTGGGTACGTATTCATCCATTGCCATTGCTAGTCCACTTTGGTATCTTCTCGTTAGGGGGAAAAAAGCCAGAGCATAAGATCCCAACTTTCTAAAAACTTGTATAAATTTTTCTCAAATTGGAAAAATATATATGAAGTTAGTAGAAGTGGAGGGATTTTAATGAAAGGCACTGTAAAATGGTTTAACTCGAAAAAAGGTTTTGGATTTATTACAACAAGTGATAACGACACTGTAGATAGTGGAGATATATTTGTTCATTATACAGCAATTGATGCAGATGGATTCAAAACATTAGAGCAGGGTCAGGCAGTCGAATTTGACCTAATCAAAGGAACAAAAGGCAGCCAAGCTCAAAATGTGAAAGCAACGTAATGTTGCTTTTTTATTTTTTTCTCTTATAATCTTTCCTATATGGAGAGTGTATGCCTTACTATTTTATATTTAGTTTTATAACAACCGCCTTACTCGTGAAACTGTACCTGGATAAACTTTGCAAAATCAAGTTTTTCAAAAAGGGAGAGAAAATTGATCAGATTAAAAAGTCCTGTATAAAAGAGTTGCATCATCACAAGATGAATATCCCCACGATGGGTGGGATGGCGATCAATATAACGCTTCTTCTGTGTAGTGTCTTTTATTTCATCACAACTGGGACATTTTTTTATGCAAATCTTTTTTTAATAGGTTTTGGATTACTTGGTTTTTGCGATGATTACATAAAACTCAAAAAAATACGCGACGGTGTTTCGCCGAGAGAAAAACTGATTGGGCTTTTCTTTTTAGGTATGCTCATTGTTTTGTATTTTGTTTTTACAAACCAGCTAGGAGATTATTTGCTGATTCCATTTACGGACTATAAAGTTCAGATCGGAGTGGCGACTTCTGTCTTTCTTTCAGTGTTCATTATTGTGGCTTCTGCCAATAGTATGAATATTACAGATGGATTGGATGGACTTGCGCTTGGAATTGGTTCGATTGTGCTTGGATTCATTATCTACTTTGCTTTTAAATTAGGCGCCCAGGATGTTCTATTTACCTCAGTCATCCTAGAGGGGGGATGTCTTGCGATGTTGCTTTATAATAGACATCCGGCTAAGGTTTTCATGGGGGATACGGGGTCCCTTTTTCTGGGTGCCGCCATTTCGGTGCTTTTAATCAGGCTTAACCTATCCTTTTGGATTGTTCTAATGTTTGCACCCTGTATTTTTGAAACCGTTAGTGTCATTTTGCAACTTTTCTGGTTGCGATATTTTAAGAGAGGCCTGTTTAAAATTGCACCTTTTCATCACCATTTAGAAAAATGTGGTTATAGTGAGAAGACGATTGTATTTTGGTTTTATCTAGCCACTTTAATCTGCTGCATTTTCTCCTACTTTGCATTCGGAGGTGGACTATGAGAGTGATGTTTAACTGTGGTGGTACAGGAGGTCATATTTATCCAGCGATTGCACTTTACCATACATTCAGGGAGCACCATCAGAATTTTGAATATCTGTTTGTGGGATCCACTCATGGGCTTGAAGGGGAGATCTTTAAGGAAGAAGGAATTTCAAACGTTGCATTTTTATCTTCAAGGGGGATTAAAAGGAGTCTTTCACTTTCCAACATTTGTTCCCTATTTTTAAATTTCATTTCACTATGGAAGGCAAAAAAAATCATGAAGCAATATAAGCCGGACTTTTTGATTAGTACAGGCGGCTATCCTTCTTTTCATATGACCTATCTGGCCAGTAGGATGAATATTCCGTTTTTTTTGATCGAAAGCAATGCGGTTTCTGGTCTCGTGACCAGATTGTTTTATAAAAAGGCAAGACGCATTTTCACTTCCAGTTCTATACTTAATGAGGCACTAAAAGGAGCGGATCGGATGAGAGCATACGGTGTCCCGATTCGAAAAAGGGGCCAAGGCAAAACAAAAGAAGAGATTGCCCGTGAGAGGGGATTGAATCTGGGGGAGAAGATTGTTCTGGTGGTGGGGGGAAGTTGTGGTGCCGAACGAATAAATGAGATAATGATCGATTTGATAAAAAGCAATTCACTTCCAGTACAATTTTTGTTTGCAACCGGAAAGAAGCATTACAAGGAGATCTGCGAAAAGATTGGTGTGGTTCCGCGTGGTATCCAAATAGTGGATTATATAAACAACATGACAGAAGTAGTCAGTATAGTGGATATGATCGTTTCAAGATCTGGCGCGATGACGATCTCAGAGATTAAGCAGTTTGAAATTCCTGCACTTCTCATTCCATTTGCAAAGGCAACCGGAAATCATCAGTACTGGAACGCGATGGAGCTAACAGAACAGGGTGTGGCAGAGATCATTCGGGAAGAGGATTTGAGTAGAAATAATCTGGAAGAGATGATAGAGAAGATTCTTTTGAATAAGATCAATTATCAGAGAATGAAACAAAATTTCGGGAAAATTGAAAACAAGAATCCGAATCAACAAATTTATGAAGAAATCATGGGGGCGTTATGATTAAAGTAAATGTTCTTGGTGCTACGGGATACATTGGATCGGAGTTGGTTAGACTGTTATATGGCCATAAAGAGGTGGAACTGATCAGGCTGGTATCCGAATCATATAAAGAGGCGTCATTCGATTCTATTTATAGAAATTTCAAAGGATTTCAGGACAAGATCTGTACGGAGCTTGACTTTGATGCCGTTTTTTCGGATGTGGATCTGGTGTTTAGTTGCCTTCCATATGGCGTTTTAATGGAGAACCTAACAAAGGAAAGAATGGAAAAAGTCAAGATCATTGATCTGGGTGCAGACTATCGTTTTATGAATCAGGCAGAATATAAGGAATACTATGGTATGGATCATAAAAGCATTGAACTTTCCTCCTCTTTTGTTTATGGTTTGAGCGAATGGAATGAGGAGGAAATCAAAAAAGCCAACTACATCGCAAATCCGGGATGCTTTGCCACAAACATGGAGCTGGCATTGCTTCCTCTTATTAAAGAAGGTGTACTGGAAAACGAGATCATTGTGGATGGGAAATGTGGGTTATCGGGGTCCGGTAGGAAACTGACCCTTGGGACACACTTTGCTGAGGCAAACGAATCGGTAAAGGCCTATAAGATCATAAATCATCCGCATGAGTTTGAGACTAGGAAGGCGATTGAAGCCCTTGGCCATAAGAGAATCCAATTGAATTTTGTTCCACATATTTTGCCTATGCAAAGGGGAATGCTCATCACTTGTTATAGCAGGCTTAAGGAACGCTTGAATGAAGAACAAATCAGAAAAATTTACCAGAAGTACTATGCGCATAAACGATTCATACAACTCTTAGAACAGGGAATGTATGTGGAAACCAGATGGGTGAAGAATGCCAACATGTGCCACATAAACTTTGAGATCAAAGAGGAGGGAAATCAGCTAATTATTGTTTCGGCCATTGACAATCTTATAAAGGGGGGAGCTGGACAGGCGATTCAGAATATGAATCTAATGTTTGGATATCCAGAAGAGATGGCACTTGAGATGGTGCCAACCTGTTTGTAAAGTTGTGATATAACTCCATTGACAAATATTGGAATTTAGTATATACTGGACGCAGTAAAAATATGTTGTGGAGGAATTAAAAATGAGAAAACAAACAGTGGAAGATTTTGAAAATAAGGTTAGATCTATTTCAGACCTTCTTTTTCCGTTTCATATGGGTTTTATAAACGATGAAAGTGGTGTTGTAATTAAGGGTATTTTAAGGAGCCTCGAAGATTATGGGGCACGTGAAGATTTATCGGATACTTTGATAGAGCATATCACGCTTAGCGGAAATAATCTAAAAGGATATGCCAAAAATGGTTTAACACGCAACCCTATCCTTTCGGCAGAAAGGCTTGATAAATTATATGATGATATGGAAAGAGGAAATTGGGACAGTCGTGTTAACATATTTTTTCACCCAAACGTAAGCCGATCAACTATACAAAAAGGGCTCGATTCATCATCTCCAGATGTTGTAAATGCTGCCGGTTTACGTCTAAATGAGTTTAAAACAGAATATGCTGGTTATGATATGGAACATTTTGTAGAATAGGAGAGTTTTTACTTTATCTGATTGCTAACTGGAAAACTCAAGTAATAGCATATTAGTGTAGGAAGGTGTGATCTGATGCCTAACAAACCATCTCAACAAAAGGCCATTCAACGGATGGTGCAAGCAGAGTATGTTAAATATATACGGCAGGGAGAGACTGCAGAGTCGGCAAGTGAGCGAGCGAGACATTTTCACTTTTCAGCCTTAGGGGGAACGCTCAGGGCGGAAATTTATGAACAATGCAAAGCGGGCGCTCCGGAGGAGGAGTTGAAGAAGACCTATGACTTAACGGATGCTTTGCTGAATGATATTTTAACAAATTGTGCAGCCAAGGAAGCGATTAGTGCCTTTAATTTGAATGTTTCTAAAAGCCGAGAGACTTCTGAAAATTCAGAAAAGAAAAAGCTGGAAGTATCGCAAGCTGTTTATCCGACGAAGAGGGCGGAGGAGATCGTTGCATTATACCAAGATGGACAAAGTGTAAGAGAAATTGCAGCGAGTCTTCAGCTATCTATGGAAACAGTAAAAATAGAGCTGAGAACATATTATGAGAATCGGGGGGGAGTCCGAGAGCAAAAGAATTCAGAGGATGGCTCCTTTCCCTTTATAAGGAATATCGAAAATTATTGTGCTAAAAATGGGATGACTCCGTCTGATCTTTTGGCTCTTTTTCTGAAGAAAAAAGAGAACGGACGTGCCACATTTGATATGATTAAAGCAGGCCTTGTTCAGGAAACTTTGGGAAAATCAAATGTTTTTAGGACATTTGTAAGAGGAGAAGCAGAACGTATCACTCGTATGCTTCCGGCAGCTTCCACGGACATTGCAAAGACAAACTACACGTTGTTTGATTATTATTCTAAGACACAGATTCCTTTTGAAGAGACAATGAATCTAGTCAAAAAGATGGGACTAATAGCGGCACAGGGCACGTTCAGTGCTTACCATATAAAAAAGAAAGATCTTTTTCGACTGATTGATCAAAAGCAGCTTTTGGGATCTCCTCCGATACTATATGGACAGAAGATCTCGAAAGAAAATGTAAAGTTTATTTTTGGTTTCTTGAAAGAGGCACATATTCCGATTGTTAGAGGGACCTATTATCCAGCTACGGAACTTGACTTGAGGGGAAAATTGCCAGAGGGGTTTCCGGATCGAGTGGAGGAACAAATGCTGAGGGAAGCGCCTGGGTTAAAAACATGGATTGCCTTAAAATTGTTAACAGAAGATCCGAACCTTCCTTGTCCGAGTCTACCTGCAGGAGATGTACCGTCTTTCGGCGATTCTGACCCAGTGGAAAGGGGAGGAACTGGTCCATGGGAAGAGAGGGGATTATGAGAATAAATGTAACTGCTCAAAAAGTTCAAGAAGAAGTGAATGCTAGAAGGACTGAGCATATAGAAGATGCCAAGTTTATATCAGGCGAAGATCCTAAAGTATTGGTGCGCATTTTAAGGGAGAAGGCAAGACAAATTGTGGCTTTTCGGGGGAATCTTTTTGCGCCCCTTATGCCTCAGATAGGGCAACAGTTCATGCGTGGAGAAAGTTTAGAAACCATTGCCATTTCCTACAGCCTAACTTCCGGACAATTAATTGGCATGCTGGATGAACATTTTACCTCAGAGGAAAGTTCGCTAGAGGAGCGAAAGGCGTTTAGAAAGCGGCTTCATGCAGAGATGGTAGGAACGGAAATGGAGGCGCCAGATTCTGACGAAGATTTTCGTGTGGAGATGGAATAAAAACGCAAAATACCTGTTTTGGACTCTCTTTGCTTTGGTTTATTTTCGCCAAATTCTTGCTATTTTGCATAAATTATGATATATTTTAACAAGAGAGTTTCTATTTAAAGGTGAAAAATGCTTCGATATTTACATATTAAAAATATTGCCATTATAGATGAGATCGAAATAGAGTTTTACGATGGACTCAATATTATCACGGGTGAGACGGGTGTGGGGAAATCGATCATTATTTCTTCCATCAATTTTGCTTTGGGTTCTCGTACGCCAAAGGATTTGATCCGTCAAGGAACGGAAAGCTGCAGTGTTGAGTTGTCATTCAAACTTTTGCCTTCAATGATTGAGATGATAAAAACCAAGTTCGAGGAGATCGAGATAGAAGGTGAGGAGATCACCATCTACAGATCTCTAAACACAAATGGGAAAAATATATTTAGAATCAATGGTGTAATGGTAACTTCTAACGTCGTAAAAGAGGTGATGGCCGAGGTGATCGATATTCATGGTCAACATGAACATCAATCTCTTTTTGATTCTTCAAAACATATTTTCATATTGGATCGCTTTGCAAAAGCGGAGATTGAGCCTTTTAAAAAGGAAATGGCTAGTTTATATATGTCCTATCAATCGATTAAAACTGAGATTATTTCCCTTCTTGGAGATGAAAAGGAACGGGAAAGAAAAGTAGATCTTCTCAAATTTCAGATTGAAGAGATAGAGACGGCAAAACTAAAAGAGGGAGAAGAAATAGAACTGCTAGAACAGAGAAAACGATTTTTGAGCATGGACAAAATTGTGAGTGCAACCAGTGATTCGTATGAACTTTTAGATGAGAGTGTGGAAAAGGTGGCAAGAGCAAGCAGCGAGATCGCAAAATTGATTAGCCTAGACGGTCGATTTGAAAAAATTGAGGAGAGCATACGGGAAGCGGAGGTATTGCTTGCGGACGCGAAGATGGAAATCAAAGGATACACAGAGGAAATCAATTTTGAGCCCACTATTCAAGAAGAGGTCGAGCAAAGGCTAGACCAAATTGATAAGATAAAAAGGAAATACGGAGACAGCGTGCAAGAGATTTTGTCTTATTATGAGCAAAAAAAGGAAGAGTTGGATTACATAATTCACTCAGAGGAAAAGCGAAAGGAGCTTCAAAATGCAAAGGAGCGACTTGAGGACAAAATGCAAAAAATTTGTATGCAACTTACCAGAATAAGGCACAAAAATGCTGATGAAATCAGTCATTTAATTGAAGAAAATCTAAAGTTCTTGGAAATGAAAAATGTGCAATTTGCAATTAATCTAAGCGCGAAAGATAAGTTTTGCGAAGACGGCATGGACCAAGTAGAATTTCTTTTCTCTTCAAATCTGGGAGAAGAGCCGAAACCCCTTAGTAAAATTGGATCAGGTGGAGAGATTTCAAGAGTGATGTTGGCGATTAAAAATGTACTTGCCGGAAGTGATAATATCAGCACCATGATCTTTGATGAAATTGATACGGGGATCAGTGGCAAGGCGGCGCAAAAGGTTGCGGAAAAAATTAGTATACTTTCACAGGAACACCAAATCCTTTGTATTACACACCTTGCTCAGATTGCGGCCATGGCAGACTCACACTACGTGATTGTAAAAGAAGATAACGCTGAACGAACAATGACGAGAATACGACTTTTGACACACGAAGAAGAGGTGATGGAAATTGCAAGGCTTGTAACAGGAAATCAAATGACGGAGGTGACGCGTGAACACGCAAAAGAGCTGAAACTGCAAGCAAGTAAATTAAAAAAGGTGATTTAATGTATTATGAAAATTCGGTTGTAGAAAAAGTGAGGACAAGCAACAGTGTTCTAGAGGTGGTATCATCCTATGTAAAACTGACTAAGAAGGGAAATTCCTACTCGGGCTGTTGTCCTTTTCATAATGAAAAAACGCCATCATTTTATGTCAATGAAGACAAGGGATTATACCATTGCTTTGGTTGCGGGGTTGGCGGAAATGTGATCAGCTTTATCATGAAGATCGAGAATGTGGATTTCGTGGAGGCGGTAAAACAGTTGGCCAAAAGAGCTAATATAGATCTGCCAGAAGCAGACATGTCTGAAGACATGCAGAGGGAGCTCAAAGAAAGGCAACTTCTTTATGAAATCAACAAGGAGGCCGCAAATTATTATTACAAGATTTTAAAGAGCAAATATGGGGATGAAGGACTTGCTTACATTACTAGAAGGGGACTATCTACTGAAACGATTAAACGGTTTGGACTCGGATATGCAGTGGCTGCAAAAGACAACTTATTACGCTACCTACTTTCCAAAAATTATAAAGAAAAAGATATTGAAAAGACGGGTTTGATTACTCAAAATAGTTATGGATATTATGATCGATTTTTTGGACGAGTTATATTTCCAATTTTAAATGTACATAATAATATAATAGGATTTGGCGGAAGAATCCTGAGTGGAGAGGGTGCCAAATATTTAAACTCACCCGAAACGAGCATCTTTTCTAAAAGAACCAATCTGTATGCCTTGAATATTGCAAAGAAGACAAAGCATGATGAAATCCTTCTCGTGGAAGGATATATGGATGTGTTGAGTCTACATGAGGCGGGTTTTGATAATGCGGTGGCTTCTCTCGGGACTTCTCTTACACATGAGCAGGCGAATCTGATAAAAAAGTATAAGAGGGATGTGCTCATTATATACGACACAGATAATGCGGGAGTGACGGCCACTTTTAGGGCAATTGAGATCCTAAAAAATGCGGGGTTGAATGTCAAGGTCTTGATTATAGAAGAGGCAAAGGATCCAGACGAATACATTAAAAAGCATGGAAGTGAAAAGTTCTCAACTCTTTTAACAAAGGCGCTATCTTATATCGAATATGAATTCCTCATTCTAAAGCAGAAATACAATCTGAATAACCCAAATGATAAAAAGAAGTTTATCGGTGAGACTTTTGAGCAGATCAAAAAGATAAATGATGAACTAGATAAAGAGCTATTTTTACAAAAATTATCAGAAGTCGTTGAGATTCACATTGAACTCCTTAAAAAGTCAATGAATGATAAAAAAGTAAAAATAGAAGAGGTGATAGAAAAAGAGGAAGAACTAGAAAAAGGCCTTGATCTGCAAAGTTACTTGCTATCCCTCCTTTTAAAATCAAAGGAGTATGCCAAGTGGATTCAATCGGAATACTTTACGACAGACTTTAATAAAAGGTTCTTTGAACAGATTATGGTTCTTTATAATGAATCGGAGACCTTAGAAGTATCTAGAATTTTGGATCATTATGTCGATATAAAAGAGCAGGAACGAATTGTTGAATTGTCCGTTAGAACCGATGCATTAAAGAAGGAGAGCATGAACAAAAATTTGTGCAAGATACTCAAGGAGATCAAGAACGTGGAGATTGATCGGAAACTAAAGGAATGGACAATGAGGTTAGAAGATGAGTATGATGAGGCGGTCAAGAAGAATATATTAAATGAGATCAATATTTTAGTAAAGCTAAAATTTAATATAAATAAAATACAATCTTTGGAGGAATTTAATGAAGAATAATGACATTTTAAGAGATTTGGAAGAACGGATGAAGCTGCAAGAAATGAGCACACTTGTTGAGGATGATAGAGAACTTGTGACCAGTCTGGATATTAATACAAAAGTGGATGAGCTTGTTAAAATCGCAAAAGGCTCAAACAATGTGCTTGACTATGAAACATTGATGAACAAAATTGATCCTGAGATGGATGTTGAACAGATTGAAATTATTTATACTAAATTGAATGAAAAGGGAATTAAGATTTCGGATGAAGTTGTAGCGCAAGAGCTTTCAGATGTTGAGCTAGATGATAACATGTACGAAGGAATTCGAATAGATGATCCGGTAAGGCTTTACTTGAAGGAGATTGGAAAAATTCCGCTTTTAACCACCGAAGAGGAGAGTAAGCTTTCTAAGAGAATGGCTCAAAATAGCACTTCTGCAAAGAGAAAACTGGTAGAGGCAAACCTGAGGCTGGTGGTGAGCATCGCCAAAAAATACGTTGGGAGAGGGATGCTATTTTTGGATTTGATCCAAGAAGGGAACCTGGGTCTGATTAAAGCGGTAGAAAAGTTTGATTATAAAAAAGGATATAAATTTAGTACGTATGCCACTTGGTGGATCCGTCAAGCCATTACAAGGTCTATTGCGGATCAAGCTAGAACCATTCGGATACCAGTTCACATGGTTGAAACCATCAATAAATTGGTGAGGGCATCGAGGAAGCTTTTGCAAGAGCTTGGTCGAGAACCAAAACCAGAAGAGATCGCAAGAGAGCTGGATATGCCGGTTTCAAAGGTGACAGAAATTATGAAAATTTCACAAGATCCTGTATCACTTGAGACATCTATAGGAGAAGAAGATGATAGCCATCTTGGAGATTTCTTACCAGATAAAAATCTTCCACTTCCTATTAATGCAGCATCTTTTTCAATGTTGAAAGAACAATTGATCGATGTTTTGGGTACGTTAACGGAGCGAGAAGAAAAGGTACTAAGACTTCGTTTTGGTCTGGATGATGGTAAAACACGAACGCTAGAAGAGGTGGGAAAAGCGTTCAAAGTCACCCGAGAACGGATTAGACAAATCGAAGCCAAGGCACTCAGAAAGTTAAGACACCCAAGCAGAAGTAAGAAATTAAAAGATTATTTGGGGAAATAAATGAAAATAAAAACAATGTTGGGGGAGAGCATTCAAAACCGCATCGCCTATTTAGTAGAAGACATCATGAAGCGGTTGGATCAATATGATCGGTTGTTTATTATTGTACCAGAGCAATTCAACTTTTCTATGCAAAAAAGAATGCTAGAGGCGCTACCCCAAAGTGCGATTGGAAAACTGGAAATATTAAGCTTTCAGAGACTCTACCACAGAATTTTTGAGAAAGAGGGCATAACGCCCCCAATGATTCATCCCTTTGAAAAGACGATGGCTCTCTCAAACATTATTCGGACGAGTCTTCCTGAGTTTTCTTTTTTTAATACTCTTCGTTTAAACGAAAATATAACACTTGAGATTGTAAACATCATTAATTTAATAGAACAAAATCATATTACGGAGGAAAGCCTTGCATCGTTTTTGCGGGAGAGTAGTGAAGAGACAATTTTATATAAAAAGATACAAGACATTTGGAAGATAAATAGGTGTTATAGAACCTATTTAAAAGAAAAAGGCTATTTTTCTAGTGGCTATGCTGTATTGGAGGAGAGAGTAGAAGAGTTAAGACTACTTAAAAATGCAAAGATATATATCTCTGAGTTTTACTATTTTACAAAAGAGCAGATGAATCTGCTTAATTTGCTTAGCAGTAAGGCGAGCCTTGAGGTGCTTATGCAGGCAGATCTAGAAAGTTGCAATCCATTGGCGTATTTATATGCACCAAACTTATTTTTGCAGAGCAACCAATTTGAGATGGAGAAAATAGAGAAGGGTGTACCCAACCGGA
The DNA here is from genome assembly GCA_031549455.1 of Eubacteriales bacterium. Classification (GTDB taxonomy): domain Bacteria; phylum Bacillota; class Clostridia; order Lachnospirales; family JAKSVV01; genus JAVBPT01. The sequence continues at coordinate 22,150 of JAVBPT010000014.1, read as the reverse complement.
TCGGTCGACTTGTTTTGGGTAAGGGGGTGGAACGGGATGAGCATTCCATCTTTTTGACGCGGTATAAAACCAGACAGGATGAATTGAGAGAGGTGGCAACTCAAATTGTTTGGCTGATTCGAGATGAAGGGTATAGGTTAAAAGAGATTTGTGTTGTATGCAAAGAAATCACTTCTTATGAGACCTTGTTGCGAGACCTCTTTACTACGTTTGATATTCCTTATTATTTGGCCATCAACCATTATTTTAAAGATACCAGGATATTTAGGACACTTGAAAAGCTAAATGAGCTTATTCAAACTGACTTTTCAAGAGAAAGCATGCTATTATTTATAAAAGAGGTTTTGCCCGAAGCACACCTTATAAATTTTGATTTCTTTTTAGAACGGAACCATATTGATTCTTATGACAAGCTTGTCTGTTGCACTCCGCTGCGTGATTATCATTATGATCTTGTGGCCTGCACAAAGATGAAAGACGAGCTGCTAGAGATCACAAAAGGGCTTGAGAGATCTAAGAAGTATGCGCCGCTTGATTTAATTACACTTTTGAAAGGAAGATTCGAGAAAAAATTGGGCTTTGATCCAGAAGATTCCGAAACCAAAGTGTTGTTTGAAGCATGGGAGACTTTGGCAAGCTTTTTTCAGGGAGAAATCACTCTGAATGAATTTATGGAAAACTGCAGGCTGATACTCTTAGACAAGAAGATTACGGAGGGGTTTCCGACGTTAGATCAGGTGAGCGTTTTTGGGGAGCAAAGTGTAAATGTATTGGATACAAAGATCCTGTTTTTGGTTGGATTTTCTGAGAATGGGGTTCAGTTAAACAGGCAAACACTTTTTTTCTCGGAGATCGAAAGCCACGCATTGGATTCGCATGGTATCCTATTTAATAAAAGGGCAATGGATTTAATCGGCGAATCTCGATTTCTTTTTTACAATATGGTGGATAAGGTAGGGGAGAGATTGTATATCAGTTATGTAGATAATAAGGTGGGCATGAAGATACAAGAAGATATGAGAATTTCAGAGCTTGTTCGAAAGGTGTCTATAAACGAAGCAGAGAAGAAAGAGGCCTTGATAAATGATCGTGTTCGTTTTCTATATTTGAGGCAGTCCAAAAATTTTACAAAAGAGCGAATTATACAGATTAAAGATAAAGAAAAATTAGGACAGATGGTCCGCTTTAGAAAGCAGGATGAGATTATTCTTTCCAGTAAAGAAGAGGAGCTGACTTTGAGCGCCAGTCGTCTAGAAACCTATGCTAGATGCCCATTTCTATACTTTGTGAATTATGCTTTATATGTGACAGAGCCGTATACAGGCGAGATTGACGCAAAAGAGATTGGAAATATCGTACATAAGGTTCTGGAGAAGGTTTTTACTGAGCTAAAGGAAAGACAAATGAGGGAAGATGAAATAGAAGGGATCGTTGATGCTACCTTAAAGCAAGAAATGCGCGAACGAGGAGAGGATAGGAGGGCGGTCTATATCATGGGGCGTCTAAAAGATCTTTTGCTTAAAAATGTATTATCTATCGTGGATCAATATACCTCGGGTAAGTTTGAGGTGAAAGAGATAGAACTTGAATTTAATGATAACAAAGAAATCAAAGCGCTTGAACTAACCACAGCTCAAAATCAAAAGATAAAAGTGGTTGGAAAAATTGATCGTGTGGACGAGTATGGGGACTATGTTCGAATCATTGACTATAAGACGGGAAAGACAAGCTTTAGATTGTTGGATGTGGAGAATGGTTTTAATCTGCAACTAGGGATTTATCTATCTGTGCTTTCGAGAAATATAAAGGGACGAAAATTAAAACCCGCTGGGGTGTTTTTATTGCCGATTCATTTGAAAAATGCAAAGGATACAAAAGACGAAGCATCTAGGCTTTCAGGTATTTTACTAGACGATCAAAAAATATTAGAAGCAATGGATTGGGACTACAGGAACTCAAGCTTTTTACCGGTTAAATTTAAGGTGGATGGGGAATACCACGCAAGCGTAAAAGACAACCTATTTGGAGAAAAAGATTTTGAAGACTACATTGAGGCAGTTGAGAAGAAGATTTGTGAGTTTGCAGAGAAAATTCTTGATGCCATCTATACGCCAAAGCCGGCTAAAATAAATGGAGTTCGAGTTTGTCGATACTGTCTGTTTGATAAAATCTGTGAAAAAAGTTGAAATTAAAAAATTAAAGTATATGGTATAAAAAGAGAGGGGTATATGAACGATCGGGAAAATGTTAGATTGGATTATGAAATGATCGTAAAGATTGAATCGATCTTCGATAAGGATGGAAGTATTTTTTCCACGCCTTATAATGAGGTTATTAAATTTTTAAATTTCAGCACTTCAGGTGTTTTAGTGGAAACGGAAAATAAGGCGTTAGAAGTGGGCATGTCGTTTTTATGTAAAATCGTGCTGGGGGGAGAAGAACTTTCTATTTTGCCGATTATTTTGCGTAAAACACTCGATACGAGCAATGGCTTTAATTTATTGGGCTGCAAGTTCACACACCTAAACTCAAGAGAAGATTATATTATTAGGAAGTTTATTTTTCAGGAACAGTTAAAGCAAAGAGAGGAAGAGATTAAAAATGCCAGAAGGAAAGGCAAAAATTTATTTAGATAATGCAGCAACCACCAAAGTGGCCGAAGAAGTGATCGAGGAGATGCGCCCCTTCAATGAGCATTTTTTTGCCAACCCTTCTGCGATTCACACAGAAGGAATTCAGGTGGGGATCCAGATTGAGAGAGCAAGGGAAAAAGTGGCGGAGAAGATTCATGCGGATCAAGCAGAGATTTTTTTTACAAGCGGGGGAACGGAATCCAACAATCTGGCCATTCTTGGAACGCTAAAGGCAAATAGACGCAGGGGAAAGCATATTGTGACCACACAGCTAGAACACCCTTCTGTGCTTCAGGTGGTCAAGCAGTTAGAACAGGAAGGATACAGGGTAGATTACATTGGGGTGGACTCTACCGGAAGGTTGGATCTTGAAAGGTTAAGGGAGACCGTTTGCGAAGAAACAGTTCTTGTTAGTATTATGCATGTAAATAATGAGATTGGTGTGATCAATGATATTGATGAGATTGGGAAGATCATTAAGAGAAAAAACAAAGACACACTTTTTCATGTGGATGCAGTTCAATCTTTTTGCAAATATGAGATTGATGTACAGAAGGCACAAATCGATCTTCTTTCGACGAGTGCTCATAAAATCCATGGCTTCAAAGGAACAGGTGCGCTTTATTGTAGGAAGCAAGTAAAAATATCCGCTTTGTTTTATGGCGGATCTCAGCAGAATGGTCTTAGGCCGGGGACAGAGAATGTGTATGGTATTTTGGGTTTTGTATCTGCCATGAACCGGATGACAAAAGAAGAAAAGGAAAGGGTGATGCGGCTAAAATGTATCTTAGCGTCCCGAATACTGGCGGAGATTCCGGATGCCGCAGTTAACGGCCCGGTTCCGGAAGAGGGGGCCTACCACATTTTAAATCTTCGGTTTAAAGGCGTGAAGGCTCAAATTCTGATTAACGCTCTATCCGGTGATGGGATTTCTGTTTCAGCAGGTGCGGCATGCTCTAGTCGTTTAAAGGTAGATAATCAGGTGCTTTCTGCACTTTCGCTCGGGAGGGTTGAAATAGGGGAAAGTATTCGAGTGAGTCTATCTAGGTATAATACAGAAGAAGAACTGGAGTATGTAGTGGAAAGATTAAAAATACAAATTCAGCAGATAAGAAAACTAGAATATTGAAATCTGTTTTTTTTTGTGTATAATGAAAGAAAGGGGCAAAGGATGAATAGTGTATGAATCATTTTATAGAGGAAAAAAACAAAAAACTTTTTTTAATGATTATTTTTATTATTGTGTTTGCCATTTTATTTGAAAAGTTTGTTTCAAACTTTAGCGATATTTTGGCTGGCTTGTCCTATATATTTAAGGTGCTGACCTCGTTTGTAATTGGTTTTTTTATTGCTTTTATTCTGGATCCGAGTGTAAAGTTTGTTGAATCCAAAATGAAGCTACTTTTTAAAAAGAAGAAAAAAAAGACGGGGAAAAATTTGGCGAAGCTAACTCGGCTGCTTTCGATTTTCATTGTTTATATTGTGACGATTACCTGTATCTCTTTAATTATTATTTATCTGATACCGGCGATTACGGAAAGTGTAAACGAGTTTAGAAATAGGTTGCCCGAGTATACATTGACGATTGAAAAAGCACTAAATGAGTATAACCTAACCCAGGATTTAAATCTAGTGGATGAACTTTCAACCTTGATTGGGAAATATATAAGCGAAAAGGATAACATCATGGGATTATTGACCGGGTTTATGAGTGTGACTTCTTTCGTAATCAATTTGATTGTGGCCATCATTGTCTCTTTCTATATGTTAGAAGAGAAGGAGGAGATTTTAAGAGGAGCAAGAAAAACGGTTATTTCCCTCTTTAGCGACAAGGTTTCATTCTTCGTCCTAAAGCTTTCCAATTCGATTGCGGTGACCTTTAACCGTTTCTTCATTGGCAAGGCGATAGATTCTTTAATTATTGGCGTTCTGGCGTATATTGGCTTCGCCATTTTAAATTTAAAATACAATCTTATTTTTAGTGTAATTATTGGTGTTACCAATATGATTCCATATTTTGGTCCATTTATTGGAGCAATTCCTGTGGTGGTTCTGGTGTTTCTTTATGAACCGAGATATGCGCTCCCGGTGGCATTATTCATTTTCATTCTTCAACAATTTGATGGAAATATATTAGGACCAAAGATTTTGGGGAATTCTATTAATGCGAGACCCATATGGATTATTTTCGCCATTATTATTGGTGGCACATTCTGGGGTGTGATGGGTATGTTTTTAGCAGTGCCGGTCTTTGCAGTCATTCAGGATATGTTCTTGACATTTGTTAATAAAAAATATGATAAAAGAGTTTTATCAAAAGGTGGGGGATTCAATGAATAAATTTTATTTTACTTCAGAAAGTGTAACGGAGGGGCATCCAGACAAACTGTGTGATATGGTATCAGATGCAATACTGGATGACTATTTAAAACGAGATCAACACGCGAGGGTGGCCTGTGAGACATTTACGACGGCCAACTTTATTTGTGTGATGGGGGAGATTACTTCGAATGCAAATGTAAATATTGAGGAGACCGTTCGAAACGTGATTCGAACTATTGGATATACCAAGGAAGAATATGAATTCACAGATCGTTGTGAATTATTGATTAAGCTTCACAACCAATCACCAGATATCGCACAAGGTGTGGATACTGGTGGCGCTGGAGATCAGGGTATCATGTTTGGATATGCCTGTAACGAAACTTATGAATATATGCCTCTCGGAATTGTGCTCGCACACAACTTAGCAAAAAGGCTAAAAGATGCAAGAAAAAGTGGCGAATTGCCTTACCTTAGACCGGATGGAAAAACACAAGTGACGGTTGAGTATGAGGACGGAAAACCCAAAAGGGTAGATGCCGTGGTGGTTTCAGCTCAACATGATGCAGATGTGGACTATGAAGTGTTAAAGAAGGATATAATGGAAAGGGTTATTAAGCCAACTGTTACGCATGGACTGCTTGATGAGCATACCAAATATTATATTAACCCAACCGGGAAGTTTGTGATTGGCGGGCCGGCGGGTGACACAGGGCTTACTGGAAGAAAGATTATTGTAGATACCTATGGCGGACATGCTGCTCACGGGGGCGGATGCTTCTCGGGAAAAGACCCGACGAAGGTGGATCGTTCCGCTTCTTATATGGCCCGTTTTTTAGCAAAAAATGTTGTGGCCAATGGATATGCCGACCGATGTGAGATACAGCTTTCATATGCGATTGGGAAGGCAGAACCCCTTTCGGTTTATATTGATACCTTTGGAACAGAAAAAATTTCGAAAGAGGATATCCTAGAAAAAATCAAAAGGGTAGATTTGACACCCAATGGGATTATTAATAAGTTTAATCTTAGGAGCCCCATCTATCTACAAACGGCGTGCTATGGGCACTTTGGAAGGTTGGATTTAGATCTTCCATGGGAAAAGATTGAAGTAATGTAAAATAAAAAAGTCTTATGAAAAATAAGACTTTTAAATTGCTTTTTTATGCTTCATCTGAATCATTCAGTAGTTCACTTTGTAAAGCAGCGGAAGAGCTTTTCATTTGATCGGCTAATTTCCTGATGTCATCCACCGTTGTTTCTTTCTCATTTTTGGGGGCTTCCCGTTGCGCTGTTTCCTCCTTTTGTTGCTTTGCGAGCAGGTAGGCCGCTTCCTCGGCGGAGCTCAGCTTGCCATCGCCATCAAGGTCATATAGTTTTTCCTCTTCTGATAAGGATGATTCTAAAGAAGTGCTGGACGTTTGCATAGAAGTGGGTTGGGGGAGTGCCGCAGAAGGGCCCCCTGTTGACATGTTTGCGTTAATAATCAAAATATCCTCCTTTAATATTAACTCTATCATAAACCCTCATTGTGAAATCAACGTGAAAACTATAAGAAATTTTAAGATAATTTAGTATGTGTATATTATAAAGAAGGATTTTGGCTACATTTCAATGTTTTTATTGACGCCTTTACGTTTTTGGGGGATGGATTTTAATGTTGTCTGCGTGATCGACACAAAGAAGGAGGACTTCATTCAGAAGTAGATTATGCATATCTTCTGCTATTAAAGACTACTGCTGACTTTTGTTAAAACGCTTAATTCTCCGCTTGTTTCCAAGATTGTATACTGCACTTTTTCAAGATAAAAAGATCATTCCATGATATAATCTACTTATTTTTGATGATCTGATAGCTCAGGTCGATATAGGAATAGATTTCTTTTATCGGGATAGATTCATTGAGGGGAATTGTAAACCAGCTCTTTTTGCTCATATGGTAGCCGGGGAGAATTTTTTTCCCATCTACCAATGAAAGGATGGATGTTGGATCACTTCTTAAATCAAGGATGTCGATATTTCCTTCCCCCTCTAGTCCGATTTTATGCTTGGGTAAATTTAAGAGGGCGGCATACCACTTTGCATTCTCTTTATTACGAAAAATCGCGTTTGTCGGAAATTTAGTCCACAAGAACTCGGGTTCATCATTGTATTTTTCTTGTATGTATTGTATTATTTTCTTGGCGTCATTGCTTTTAAAAACTTCTTTTGAGGTGCATTTTTCAATGATTGTATTTAATAAAGCTTCATATTCCTCCCTGACTTTTCCCACAAATTCACCTGAAGCACTACGAACATGTATAAGGGTATACTCATCTTTTGTTTGTGCATCGACTATTTTTGTTTTCAGCTCACCGGATTGAGTGATTTCAATAATGATGTCAAACTGATTGTTTAACAGGGCGGAGCGGTAAGTATATCGATTTTTTTCCTCTGTAAAACCAAAAGAAAGCAATTTTTCAAAGCTGATTTTACGGTTACTTAATATTTTACTCTCAAAATTTGTCACAAATCTTTCCTTTCTAAACCTAGTAATGACAATGGGTATTCCTTAAAACCATTATACAATATCTATTCGTAATTACAAGATCCTATCTAATTACAGCTTGAAGGGGATTGTTGTGGACTATATCTGTAGTGTACATAGGTTGAACACCTTTTTAAACTTTATTTGCTCGGTTAAATGAAAACATTTGGAGAAGCGGAAAAAAATTGTAATCGTCTAAAATTTTATATATAATTAAGGTAGTGGTTGAAGAGAGGTATGACAGAAGATATGAAGATATATATGTCATCTTAAAAAACGACGGCCACATTCACGAAAAATCAAGTAACGAATAGAAACTTTTAAATAAAAAGTGTGAAAATTGCTGGGCCTTAGTCAAAATTCACAGAAAAAAATTGAAATGTTCTATATATTAATATAAAATGATAAATAGAGATGATTGAATAGGTGGATGTATTATGGAATGGATTTTTATAATTTTAATTATTGTAATACTTGTTTATAGAAGTTTGTATTTTAAATCAGAGAAATTCAAAAATATTAAAGATAGCGTTAGCAACTTAATAAGTGAGTTTAATGACTTAAATATTTATGCAGATAGTTTAAGCGCAAATGTTTTGGGAGGACAAACTAGACAATCGTTTGTTGGCGAAACTTCAAATACTAGTTACTGGGCGTATAAACATTCGGGCTTATTTAGCAGGCAAAGCCACAACCGAATTTATCATTGTTCACGTTCGGTAGTTAGCAATGCTCAATTAGATGGTTTTAAATATCTATGTAAGTACTTCAATATAGGCATTGATGAGGAACATCGCAATTTAGCAAACGATATGCTAAACAACTTTATTTCATACATGGAATCGAGAAGCCTATTAGAAACAAAAAGGGAGGACTTATTTAATACCATTAAAAACAGACTGCCATTTTTAATTAAAACGTTCAAAAAGTCTTTATATAAAAAAATAGGACTAGTTCAGTTGGATTTAAAATCAGTAATTTATCCTCGTTATATTTTTTCTTATACAAGTTCTGGCGGTAATAGTGGATTAAGCTATACATTAGAATTATCTGCTCCTGTATTGAAAAATTTCATTAATTGGTTGGATGATAAGATTAAATATAGAAAGTCCGCACAGTACCAAAGAATTATAATGACGCAAGAAATTAGAAATAAAATTAAAAAAAGAGATAATTTTAGCTGTAAAAAATGTGGTGTTAATATAGCGGATGAGCCGACATTATTACTAGAGATTGATCATATTATACCTATATCAAAAGGTGGCATGTCGGTTGAAGAAAATTTACAATGTTTGTGTTGGAAATGTAATCGTGGCAAAGGTGCAAAAACATATGAAGAAGGGGATAACAAAAACGAATTTAGTCAGCAATTATAAAACAAATTGCAGGTCCTTAGCATGGCACAAAAAGGCTATATTTTATTGCAACAACATATGACTTCTAGAACACATGGGAAAAGGTTATCAAGATTCATTTATCTCGCGTAATAAAAACCTTCTATGATTTTTTGCTCTATCATAGAAGGTTCATTTTTGCACGCTTTTTATATTCTCTATTCGTGCTATTCTTATAAGTGCAGTTTTATTATCTATCAATCTTGATTATGAAATTTTTATAACTGCCCATGGAGTGCCAAAAAATTCATATGATACATCAAGACGATTATTATTATGTGCACACAGTAGAAGGTTGCCATTAGAGTTTTTTGCGCGAACTATTGCAGTATGGTCTGGATTACCATTCAAGTCGCCCCCCAACCCATCATATAATAGTACATCTCCTACGTCAATTTGTGATTTGGATGGGTTATATATAATTTTATTTCCACTTTCTTTGAAATAAGCGAATAAGCTTGGAACCCAAGTTCTTGCATTTGCCGTTACACCTTGGCTATCTGTGTAATTTTTATTTGGTATTACGATACCTCCGGCAGAAAGACAATTTGAAACAAACTCAGCACATAATGTGCCATCATTTGCAAGAGCATTATTATAGGCATATGACGACATAGCTGACTTATTTGTATATTTTAAACCTGAAGAAGGAGGTTGCAAATTAGGGCCATACACATTTAATGTGACAGATGTACTCGCTGTAGAACCATCAGAAGCGACTGCAGTGATGGTCACAGTTCTAATACCGCTTACTACACCGTATGCTCCGTTTATTTCTTGCCAGCTTGTTCCATCGGAATTTAACTTTGTGTAATTGTATTTTGTCGAATTGCCATTATAGTAAGCATAAACTGAAACAACGGGACGATTTGTACTAACCTTAAAATCAAAATTTTCATAATCCCAACCGGTGTAGCGTGTACATGTAGCAGTAATGGTTAGCTTTTCTTGTGGTTTATTTACGGTTAAAGTTACTTTTGCTTCGGCACGATTACCATTTGGATCTATTGCAACTACTGTATATGACTGTGGGGTAGAAGAATATAACACTTTGTTAGATAATGATACCCAATTTGTCTTTGTTGTATCTGAAGAAGTCATGTTTTTGCTGCCATCTGCCCCATTTTCAAAGTAAAAAAACACCTCACTTGCTTTACTGCTTGTCGTCGCTGTCAAATAAACACTATCCCCATTATTGGCAGGATTTTTTGAAAAGGCAGCCATTATGGTAAACGAGGATGTAACAGTAATAGTGCTGGTTTTGGAATAGGAGCCATCTGTCGTTGTAGCAGTTATATAGGCAGTACCGGCCTTTAATCCAGTAACTTTTCCATACGTATCGACAGTTGCTATTGTTGAATTTGAACTTGTCCATTTGATTCCTTTGTTTGTTGCGTTTGACGGTTGGATGGTAGCGGATAAGGTTAAGGTAGCACCTGATTTTAAAGATGCACTTGTTTTATCAAGAGTTATGCCTGTAACCTTAATTTCTTTAGGTTTATTTATATCATTTATAACTGCTGTAATTTTTGCGCTGGTAGCAGGCCCAACGATACCATCTGCCTCTAGACCAGTTAGCGACTGAAATGCTTTTACACTTCTTGTAGCCCCCGGTCCATATAACCCATCTTCGGTAGAGTATGGTATCGTTGAATAACGATTGGCACGGATGTAATTTAATTGTTGTTGTAATTTTAGAACTTCAGGACCGCTGAAAATATCCCGTCCTATCATAGAAGCTGCAGATACGGGAAGGGTGAATAAAATTTGAATTACCAATAGTAACATAATAATGCTAGCAAAATTTTTTTTAATAACATTTTCCATTGTTGATCCTCCTAAATATATTTTTTGAATTGTTCTGTCATACAAGTTAGAATAACTTAACCTTAGACTTTGCAGTAAAACCAGATGTTCGTATTTTTCACTCCTTTCTTTATTTAATTTTTTATGTAAATATTTTAGTACATTTTGGTAATAACAATTTACAAAATCACCTCTTCTATGATATACTGTACGTAGAGTTGGTTTACGAAAATTTGGACATCCTGAGTTGTTTTTCTATTGATAAGATACTATTGCAAGTCATTGCTGTCGTTGGCATAAAATTTGCATAAGTTACATAATTGTTTATAAATTCGTTTTAATACAATAAAGAAAGGGAATTAGTATGCCTATACGTCTATGTTATGGTACATTTGCAACAGCTCTATTATTGTGTAAGAAATTGAGGACGACTACTCAAGCGCAGCTAAACTGTGCATTAATTTCATCATTTTATTATACAGATGTGGAGGAGTTATCATCTGATGCACCAAAGGCATCGAATTACTTCAATTGCAAAAGGCCTCTTGAATCTGGAATGATTTTAGAAGCCTTAGTTTTAGCCAAATCTCCTGATAAAATTAGAAAGATGAAGGAAAGGTTCAAAGTAAATGTTCTGTCCTTACTCGATTCAGATAAAATTGAACTGGCGGCCTTAACAATATGCAATATAATAATAAATGACCCTTCAATTCATTTTGAGACAGTTGTCGATATAGTCAATTCAGAAACAAAAAACACCATAATGACCAAAGAAGATTTTAAATCGGATGGTTTCTTAGCGGGTGTTTTTCTTTTTTCAATTATTTCTAGTGAAAACACTGTGGGAAAAGATAGTATATCAAAAATTACAGGAGGGTATCTAGGTGAAATAAAAGCTGAAATTGAAAAAAAACATTTTTCGAAGGATTCATCAGTGCAAAAATCGCTTTACTATCAAGAGATATATGAAAAAACAATAGAGGTGTACATTGAATATGAAAATAAATTACTTAGAAAGGCCGAAGAGGGAGATGCAAAATCACAGTATTTATTAGCTCGTTATTATTATACAGGAAATTTTGTTTTTTCTCTGAACTACAATGAAGCGTTTAAATGGGCATGTAGAGCCGAAAAACAAAATTATGCGCCTGCTCAAGATTTGAAAGGAACGCTTTGTTATAAAGGATGTGGTACCGAGCAGAGCTTTGAGGAGGCTTTTAAACTACATAAAAAGTCGGTAGAAAACGGTTATACCTTGGCATATTGGCAAACAGCTTTTATGTTAAACATGGGTTTGGGCTGCGAACAAAGTTTTGAAGAGTCGGTTAAACTTTTAAAAAAAGGCATTGAAAATGGATATTTTAAATTGAACTACGAACTTGGTTTGATTTATGAAGAGAATAATAGAAAATTAGATAAATCACTAAGTTTGGCCATTCAGTATTATGAGAAGATAGCTGACTATTCAGGAGATGCATGTTACAGACTAGGCATGATTTATTGTGATGGTATTAACGGCAAAAGTGACTATCAAGAAGCAGTAAAATGGTTTCAAAAAGCTGCGGATAAAAATAGTACAGCAGCGATACAACAAATTGGAAGGATGCATTATTTTGGTCTTGGTTTACCAAAGAGTGATTTTAAAGAAGCTCGACGCTTGTATGAACAAGCAGCTCAAAAAGGTAATGGCGATGCTCAATATGTGTTGGGTTATTTGTACCTTTTTGGACTTGGTGGTAAAATAGACGAAGAAATGGCCTTCGTTTGGTTGAAAAAAGCTGCATACCAAGGAAACTTTTTTTCGCAAAGGCATTTGGGGGATATATATATGAGGCGAAAAGATTATGAAGCGGCTTTTGAAATGTTTAGATTATCTGCAGCGCAGGGTGATGTTATTTCGCAGTGTAGACTTGGCGATTTATATGCTTTAGGATTAGGGATAGGGCAACAAAGTTTTCCTTTGGCTATTAGTTACTATAAGCTTGCGGCTCAACAAGGAGATGTGTATGCAAAGAGTTGCTTAGAGTTAAAGAGTTATCCACTTTTAAATGTATAAAGTATACGAGAGTCTCTTGTATACTTTATAGAAAATAAAAATGATTATTAATATAGTATTATGGAGGATTAATATGGATTATTCTGTAACAACTGCTGGTGAAAGTGATTTGCAGCAAATATTAGATTTGTACAAAATTGGAGAAATCACTTTTTTGCCAAATGATATCAATGAAATGACTGTTAAATATAGGGAGATTGCCAAACTTCCTCAATATCATGTTTTAGTGGCCAGAAATAATGAAGGTGAGATTTTGGGAACGGTTACTGGTATTATATGCGATTCTATATGTGATGGATGTCGTCCATTTATGGTTATTGAGAACATGATAGTGAAGAAAAAATATCGCGGGACTCGAGTTGCTACGAGTTTGGGTAAGAGTCTTGAAGATATAGCTATTAAAAATAATTGTGTTTATTCAATTGCTATTTCTTCCGCGCATAGGGAAAATGCTCATAAGTTTATTAAAAATTGTGGGTTCAATGATCCAGTTGTCGGATTTAGGAAATTATATTTTTGAAAAACTGTGATATGGAGATAAAAGCATATGGAAGTTAAGTATACAAATGAGTTACCAGTTAAGGATTTTAACAGGTTAAGAAAAACTGTTGGGTGGAAGGAAATTAATGAAAGCCAGGCATTAAGGGGAATACAAAATTCTTTCTTTATAGTATCCGCTATATATGGGGAAGAAGTTATTGGTTTTGCAAGAGTAATAAGTGACGGTGGATATGTAATTATTATTGCTGAAGTTGTAGTATTGCCAGAGTACCAAGGAAAAGGCATTGGAAAAGGAATGATGAAAAGAGCGATGGATTATATTAATAACAGTATTTATGAAGGACAATGTGTAATAGTGGGACTACTGGCTTCTAAAGATAGGGAATCTTTTTATATTCCATTTGGCTTTGAAACGAGACCAAATGATGAATTGGGGGCAGGCATGACACAGTGGATGTATCCTAAATAAGCTTTGATCTAGGCAGCCTCATTCGCTGGGCAGAATTCTGAATAAATAGGGGAATAGCGAATGTAATAAAATTAAAAATATCTGTACTTGCAAAGAATAAAGTCCACTTTCATATCTATAAATAACGATTATTGAAAGTGAGTTTTTCATGAGTTATTTATTGCTATTTCTTCCGTTCCTATTTATTATAGGATTTCGAGTGAGCCAAAAATTTCAAGAACCTCTAAACAAAGAAGATGAGGAAAGCTATTTAAAGCTCTACACAGAAACAAAGGATGAAAAAGCGAGAGAAATTCTGATCGAACGAAACTTGAGACTTGTTGTAAACATTGCCAAAAAGTATGATAATAATAAGACGGAATTTGAAGATCTCATTTCCATAGGTATAATCGGGCTTATTAAGGGAATTAATACATTTAAGATTGAAAAAGAAAATAAGTGATCTACCTACGTATCAAGGTGTATAGAAAATTAGATATTAATGCATCTTAGAAAAATTAAAAAGCAAAAAGAAGAAGTATTGATGCAAGATTGCTATAGTCAAGATAAGGATGGAAATGAATTAACCTTAATGGATACCATTATTGTGGATGCAAAGGATTTAAGCGATATTGCGTATGATAATATCAATCTTAACAAGGTGAAGGAGTTTTTTGGGCAGGTTTTGACGGAGGAAGAACAGTATATCATCAAAAAACGCTTTGGAATCTTTGGATGTGAACGGAAAACCCAATTTGATATTGCTGAAAAGCTCAATATTTCCAGGTCATATGTTTCAAGAATAGAGGCGAGGGCACTTAAGAAGTTACGGAAGGCAATACAAAGTACAGAAGACAAAAAAAATATCGGAAAAAGGTTGACTTAAAATAAATATTATTGTATAATCAAAAACGTTATTAGTTTCGGGGTGTGGCGTAGCTTGGCTAGCGCACTTGATTTGGGATCAAGGGGTCGCAGGTTCAAATCCTGTCACCCCGACGCGCGGATGTAGTTCAATGGTAGAACTCCAGCCTTCCAAGCTGGTCACGTGGGTTCGATTCCCATCATCCGCTGTTACGTGTCCGTAGCTCAGCTGGATAGAGCAACGGCCTTCTAAGTCGTTGGCCAGGGGTTCGAATCCCTTCGGACACACTTCATGGTGGGTATAGCTCAGTTGGCTAGAGCGCTAGATTGTGGCTCTAGAGGTCGTGGGTTCAAGCCCCACTATTCACCTTGATGATGGGTAGTCGCCAAGCGGTAAGGCACAAGACTTTGACTCTTGTATGCATAGGTTCGAATCCTATCTACCCAGTTAGGGGCTATTAGCTCAGTCGGTAGAGCACAGGATTTTTAATCCTGGTGTCCCGGGTTCGAGCCCCGGATGGCTCACTCTGCGGATGTGGCGGAATTGGCAGACGCGCTAGACTTAGGATCTAGTGTTCACACGTGGGGGTTCAAGTCCCTTCATCCGCATTAAAAAAATGTCGAAAGACGAAAGAAAATGTCGTGCCTGAAAAGGGTATGGCATTTTTTGTGGTCATGTGCTAGCAGGTACATAATAATCTTTAGTAGAAACTGCATATAAATCGAGCACTAGGTCCATTTATCGCAACCTGTCAAGAAGGCTGAAATCCCTTTCTGAAAATGCAGAAAGGAGTATTTTTAAAACGTTGCTTAAATTTTTGTTTGACAGTCAAAGTAGCACACAATATAAGCATTCTTGCTATGAGTGGAATAACATGGGATATACAAACTTTATATTCCTTGAACAAACAAAAGCCCTCCGAATCTTGATAATTCAGAGGGCATTTATATCTGCTTTAATTTACGGATGGTAGCCTTAAGTTGGGAAGAAGAAACCCGCTGTCATATCGAGATAATTCTCACCGACATAATCCGAATATTTTGCCTGCATAGCGGCTTTGAATTCTTCGACACCGGTGCATCCGGTAGCGATAGACTTCAAATTGTTGATGTAGGCGATTTTGGTTCTGACGTCCTTTAAGTCTTCTGGAGTGTAATGAGAATTCAAAATTAAGTCGAAACCTCTTTTGATGTAGTCGTTCAACTCTGTGATGATTGCATCAGCATGGCTTTTTCCTGCTACGATAGAGTGACAGTCGTGGCCAAGCATGTGCGTGTAAACAACGCACAGCTCTGGAATTTCAATATTAAATGCATCGGGTGTCGGGAGGATGTTAAATTGAACACCCGCAATGGTTAAGTCACTGCCATCAATAATATGATTTACAGTAGATGTGGCTGAATCAAAAATCGCGCCGAATGCATTTGTAAAATTGTCGATTAGTGCTTTACCGCCACCCACGTGGCTGTATGCATCGGCGTTTTTGGTTGCATATACCGGTACCTCTGGTAAAAAGGTTCCACCCGCCATATGATAGGAGAGCAGTTTGGCTTTCACTTCGACATTCAGCGAGGCAATATAGTCGGTTAACTCACTGATATTATCAAAGAAGCAGGGTTGCTCAACAATAATTGCTCTGCCTTCCTTTTCAATAATGAATACCTCGTCGCTTAAAAAGTCGTTTGTTTTGTAGGCGTGCAACTTGGCACTTCCGAAATCGTAAACAGCGACTTCGCCTTTTTGCAGTTTAACTGCCTTGTATTGGTTTTTTTCCACAGTAGACCTCCAAGTCTTTATTTGGACTTGACAAATTCAAGTCTCTGAGTTTATAATAAGCGTATAAGTTTCATTTGTAAAGTAGGCACAATTTTATTATATAGGGACTAAAAAGTAACTATTGGAGGTTTAAAAGGAATGTTAACCAAAAAAGAATTACCACCCTGCCCAGTTGCGACCACGGTGGGACTCATCGGAAGTAAGTGGAAGCTGTTAATATTAAGGGATTTATTGACTGGTACAAAACGGTTTGGTGAACTTCGCAAAAGCGTTAACGGTATCAGCCAGAAGGTACTGACCGACACACTCCGCGCTATGGAGGAAGACGATTTGCTCACCCGCACTGTTTATGCTGAGGTACCGCCCCGAGTGGAATATGCCCTGACCGAGACCGGGAACAGCTTACGGCCGGTTTTGGATATTATGGGAGAATGGGGCAAAGAATATAAAAAAATTTTGAGTTGTAGATAAATGATATATGAATTCGAATCAGGCAAATGTTTGTTTTCAGCGGTTGGTGATTGGATGATGTTGAAAAGGCGAGATAATACAGATAAAGCAACCGACATATTTTTTTCAAGCCCGTTTTTCTTGTTCGACAGAATTCGACAAATTAATTGACACATTTTTTTTATTTATGCTATAACTATAATATACATTAAAATAATCAAGGAGGATAAATGGATTGTTTGGAAATATGCCGGGATGTACCAGATGTGAGCGAGAATGGAATCTACCTTATAAATGGATGTGAAACATGTCATACGCATTCAGCTAGCATAGACTACTTGTTACACGCTCAGGAAAATGAAAAGCCATCAATTAAAATCTGTGATGACTGTGGAGAGATTGTGTATATGAAAGATTTGACGCCTTCTCACCCAAACCGGGGTGAACATTTGGCAAATCTACAAAAATATATTTCGGGGTATAGAAGTGCCAACCAAGGGACTTGTGAGGTATGTTATGATGCTCCAGGAAAATATAGGTATGGGATGCATGGTGGCTTTGCAGAATATCCGGAAGCCAATGTATGCAATGACTGTGGGAAAACATTGTATAAGGTAGAATTGAAACCATTTTACCCTAGTAGAAAACTACATCTTCTTCATTTAAGAGCATATGTAGAATTTCAAAGTTCTCCGCACCATGGTGCGTGTGAACTCTGCCATCAGGAAGAGGCAAAGAACAGAATGTTTTTGCCTGTGAAGGAAGGAAACTGGCCTATTTTGGATGTCGGAGAAAAATGTGGCGAAAGGCTAGAAGGCTTTTCTGCACTTGATTATGCTGGTTTTGATCGACTAAGTTGCATTATTGATATGCGAAAAGTGGCACAAGCAAGTATGCCGCTTGATAACAATTATTCTATACCGGGAAAATCTATAATCTATTTGCCTTCATGTGGCGAAGAATTAGAATAATATGAAACAAGATAAGGAGTGATTTGCTCCTTTTCATTTGCTTTTAAAATAAGATGTCGTATACTGTAGAAAGAGTAGGGGGGATCTATGATTGGCGTGGCACTGGAAGGTGGGGGTGCAAGAGGGGCATACCATGTTGGCGTGATCAAAGCATATTTAGAAAATGGAATTCGCTTTGACGGCTTCGTGGGTACGTCTATTGGCGCTTTTAATGCAGCCATTTTGGCGCAAGGAGATTTTAAGAAGCTTTATAAACTTTGGTCCAATCTCTCCCAAGAGGAAATTTTCGATGTGGATGCTAAAAATCTTTTGCAACTTACAAGTCTCAAGTTTAGTGTGAATGTGATTACAAACCTTAAGGGGAGTATGGAAAAAGTGATCGGGAATGGGGGAGTGGATACCTCCAAGATGGAGGAGATCATTCGAAAACAGCTCAATGAGAAGAAGCTGCGTGCTTCTAAAAAAGACTATGGACTCGTGACCGTTTCACTCAATGATCATAAAACGTATGAGCTTTTTATTGAGGATATTCCGGAGAGACAGCTGCTTCATTACATTATGGCGAGTGCTTCTTTTCCGGGCTTTAAACCCCAAATAATCGACGGGAAGCCATATCTGGACGGAGGACTTTCTAATAATTGTCCAATCAACATGCTCCTAGAAAAGGGATATGACGAAATTATAGCGATTCGCACCTTTGCACAGGGAGTGTACCGGAAGGTTTCAAAGAATCAGGCAAAGATAACCGTAATTGAGCCGAGTGCCGATCTTGGAAATATGATGTCCTTCTCAAATGAGTTATGTCGCGCAAATATTGAGATGGGTTATTATGACGGGTTAAGGGCAATACATCATCTAAAGGGGAAAATTTACTATGTAAAGCCATCTCCAAAAATTGATTTTGGTTCAAAGTTTATGGGCCTTCCCAGAGAAGCCATTTTGGAGATCGGAAATATTTTGGGAGTATCAGGGAGGCCATCTCAGAGACTGTTGTTCGAGCAAATTCTGCCCAAAATTGGAACTTATCTAAAATTGGGTAAGGAATTCAACTATGAGGATTTAACCATTTCTATCTTGGAGCACTTTGCAGTCGAGTTAGAGATAAAACGATATCATGTTTATGAACTTTCAGAGCTTTTGCTAAAGGTGAAAGAAAAACTACCAGATGAAAAAAAGATCAAGGAAAACCTTTTTATAGGGAAAAATAGGATAGTCATTTATAAACTGCTTAAAGAATTAATTAGAAAATCCTAGACACTTTCTTTTTTAACTTAAAATTGGACACACTCATGGAGGCTGGACATACAATACAGTATGACCAATATTCGAAAGGGTGTGAAAAAATGAACTGTTTTAGTTGTAATATTGGCAGCATTATTATAAGCATATTATTTGGTGTGATTATTGGAATTCTTTTTGCTCTTGGATTTTTACCGTTTATTGTGATTGCTGTTTTTGTTGCGCTTGGATTGAGCATCATTGCTCTTGTATTTCTTTTTGTTGCGATCTTACCAAGGTCCATGACGGAAACGTCCAATGCGTGTAATTGCATATTAAGAAGAAACATTGGATGCTTTTTAGCGGGAATATTCGGAACACTTTTATCTACCATTGCAGTGCTATCTGTAGGAGTCATCTCCATTTCAATTCCTGCGATTATCCTTGTAGCAATTGCTGCGATCTTCTTCGCTTTGCTTATTAACAATCTGATTTACCTATTTGAATTTTTAATCAGTAAATCATGTACATCCAACAATATGTAAAAACATATCTATAAAAATCAGAAGATTTCTTCTGATTTTTATATTAGTTTGAATCAAAGCTTTTTATTGAAAACTTGAACTCTTTCCAAGGATCAGTCAGCAGGCTGACTGGAACCCATCTCCCATTTTTGAGTTCATTTTCTTCCACCAAAATGTCATGGCCATTTGTGAGCTTTACAAAGTCGAAGCGGTAAGCATTGTCATTCCCCTCTGCAAAGACGTAAACCATCGATCCGACCTGCGTGGTATTTACGACCTTATCTACAATTTTCAAATTTTCAATGTAGATAATGGGCACAACCATTTCTGCGTCATAGAACCAGCTGTGGTAAGGGGCGCAAAGAAACTCTTCGGGTAGATAGTCGATTTGATCAATCCTCCATTCTTCCTTTTCCTTTGTTGTGGTGACGATGCCGTAATAATAGGCAAAGTAACTCAATTGGTCATCGTAACGAAAGTTTTGGTTTGAGTTGCTTTGTTTTGGGCCTGTGATCACCTCAATCTCAATCATATTGTAATTGGCATCGGGTGAACTTTCCAGTGGGTACAACTCTAGTAGTGTGATGTGTCCAATGCCACTGAAGGAGGCAATGAATTCTTTTAAAGAGGTGGACTCCTTATAGCGGGTAGTCATAAGATTGTAAGCATAAGGATAAGGCACAGCTCCATCGCCAACCGAGCCACATCCGCCAGCATAACCAATCATGTTGGAGGCCTCTTTTAGAATACCATAAT
The DNA here is from genome assembly GCA_031549455.1 of Eubacteriales bacterium. GTDB lineage: Bacteria > Bacillota > Clostridia > Lachnospirales > JAKSVV01 > JAVBPT01. The sequence goes on along the minus strand of JAVBPT010000014.1, from coordinate 1,903 downwards.
ATGCCTTTACAACCTCTTTTTGGGTTTCAATTTTCAGTGGAGTAGGTCCTGAAAAACCTTTAAAGGTATATTGGTTTGGCACGGGCTTTTTGCAGGAAGGACGTTGATACATTTCGCTGTAATCTTTTTTCTGGTTAGATACGGACTGAACATTTTTGAAATCTTGCTTACGGGACGAATGAGTCCATCCACCCATGACCCGTTTAGGAGATGATCCTTGAGTAAAAAGCAGAATGGACAGGCTAATAAAGGTCAGTATTATAAGAAAGCATAAAATTTTTTTGTTCATATCCTTTTCCTTTTGTACTGAATATATGTTTTTTCGAAAAAACTATGCTAAAATGAAACAAAATGAAAATGGATTCGTTATAAGAAGTATCATATCAAATAAGGAGGGGAAATGAAAAAACATTTTGCAATCATGGCAGTCGCACTACTTTTTATTTTTTTTATAGTGGGGTGCACCAATGAGAAAAATCTTGACGGGGAAGACATTTCAGGACAAAAGACAATGGAAGAATTGCCAGAGGAGTATACAGTCCAAATGGCAATCGCAGCGGGGGACTATGTGGACGTTCATGGCAGAATATCTAATGAAGAAAAAATGACGGACTTTATTCACAAGGTCTCAAACAAGGAACAAGCAAGCATTAGGAAGGTTCAGGTTACAGTGGAGGGAGATCCAATCATCACAGACTTTTTATATAATGGAACCAAGTTTTTTGTAACACAAGATACCAGAAGAGACAAATTTGGGAGACAGTCGATCACAACCAGAGAATTTAAAAATCTGATTACATTTGATCGTGAGGTGCGGTGGTATTTCATTACGGATCTGAACGAAATCACAGAAGACTTATATGAAAGCGGTTTCGAGGGAGAGGTTTTAAAATATGAGGCAATAGAGAAGGAAGAAGATTAAAAAGAGAAAGGTTCACCGGACGGTGAACCTTTTAATAGGGTTTATATTATTTTAGGAAAGGATGGATACCAAAATTTTTATAAATTCTTCTTGTGTGAGGTTGTGTGCTTCTACTTTATAACCAATATTTTGGTGGATGAATTCAGCGATATAGGTTTCGTAAAACGTTCCGCTTTCTTTCCCATCTACAAATCTTTGATTTTTAAAATGTCCGATGGCAACATCACATCCATTAATCACAGATTTTTTCTGATTATCTGCAAAGTACTTTACACAAGATGGAGAAATTCTTCCTTTTGAAGTGGAGAGTTGAAGTGATTTTCCATTGTGATCATAGTCTTCCTCAAATTCTGCATAAGAGAAGTAGAAGTTATCATAGGCAACGGTCCCATCATTGTTCATAATTAAACCAAAGGTGTCGTTTTCAAAGTAGTTTGCGCCTTCTGGGACAAAGGAAGGTCTAGGGTCTCGTCCGAGATAGGCAACTACTTTTTCAAAGTTCCAGATCTCATCATGCGTGGTTTCGGGATTAAAGTATAGTTTCCCCGAAACACCTTGGTCATAATCTTGGATTAGATTGATAGAAGCAGTTGAAAGCTTTATTCTATTTTCTTCTTCAACCAATACACAACCAAAAGCCTTTTCAAAGAATTCAAAGGATACGTAGGTTGTTTCGCCAATCAAGATGGGCATACCAGCAAAGAGCGAAGTGGGTTGGTTGATATTCATCTTGTGATCTCGCTCTTTATAGATAACATGAATCTCCATGTTTTCATCTTTCCAGGTAACGGTTGCACCTAGGGTTTCTGAAACCAATCGAAGCGGAAGAACAAGATTTCCTGCCGAGTCGAATTCTGCTGACTTTTGTGTTAAAAGTTTTCCATTCACAATCAATTCAGCTGGTTTTTGGATCATGACTGGAAGGGAAAGCGTGGTTACCATTCCCTCTGGTACTTCTATATGAATTGGGTTTCCCGCCTC